>CAYPYY010000018.1:0-17539 GCA_964414995.1 uncultured Gemmatimonas sp. | reverse complement strand
GCCAAGGAGTATGTGCGGCGGTCCACGGCCAGCGCGGTGGCCCACGTGCGCGCGATGCGCGCGATGCAGGATGCCGGCGCGATCGCGTTCGACTACGGCAACAACATCCGCACCGTCGCGCTCGATGCGGGCCTCGCGGACGCATTCAAGATCCCCGGCTTTGTGCCGGAGTACATCCGGCCATTGTTCTGCGAGGGGAAGGGGCCGTTCCGCTGGGCGGCGCTGTCGGGCGATCCGGCGGACATCGCGCGCACCGACGCGCTGGTGCTGGAGATGTTTCCGCAGGACACGCATCTCAAGCGCTGGATCACGATGGCGCGCGAGCGCATTCACTTCCAAGGGTTGCCGGCCCGCATCTGCTGGCTCGGCCAGGGCGATCGCGCGCGGTTTGGCGTGGCGCTGAACGACCTGGTTGCCAAGGGTGAGCTGTCCGCGCCGATTGCCATCGGTCGCGATCACCTCGACACGGGCAGCGTGGCGTCGCCGTTCCGCGAGACGGAGGCGATGAAGGATGGCACCGACGCCGTAGCCGACTGGGCGATCCTGAACGCGATGGTCAACGTCGCTAGCGGCGCGAGCTGGGTGAGCTTCCACCACGGGGGAGGCGTCGGCATCGGGAACTCCCTCCACGCCGGGCAGGTGATCGTCGCCGACGGAACCGCCGAGATGCGCACGCGACTCGAGCGCGTGCTCACCAACGATCCCGGAATGGGCGTGGCCCGCCACGCGGACGCCGGCTACGAGATTGCGCAGGCCACCGCGCGGCGCACGGGGATCCACATCCCGATGCTCGGCTGAGCCGCGCGCGATGCTCAGCACTCGCTTCGGCCCGCTGGACCTGATCCCCTTCAGTTACAAGTACGCCAAGCTCCGGCTGCAGAAGCGCCCCGTGCTCGTGCACTTCGAGGTCACGATGCGCTGCAATGCGCGCTGTAGCTTCTGCGATTACTGGAAGACGTCGCCGGAGATGAAGGCGCAGGAGCTCCAGTCGTTCGTGGAGGCGGCGCGGCACTTCGATCCGATGCTCATCACGTGGACGGGCGGCGAGCCGCTGCTGCGCGGCGACCTCGAGGACCTCGTCGCGGCCGTGGACGCGGCGGTGCGCACGAAGTACACCACGCTGATCACGCACGGTGCGATGCTCACGCTCGAGCGCGCGCGGGCACTGTGGCGAGCCGGCATCGGCCAGTTCAACATCTCGCTCGACTATCTCGACGCGCGCCACGACGCGGCGCGCGGCATCCCGGGCCTGAGCGCAAAGATCCTCGCCAACGCCGCCGCCATTCGCGCCGAGGGAATGACCGTGCGGTTCAACACGGTCATCAAGGACAACAACCTTGAGGACGTGATGCCGCTGGTGCAGGCCGCGGAACGGATGCGCGTCGGCGTGAATCTGAGCGTGTACACGGACTCGAAGAACGGCAATCGCACGCACCTGCTCGGACCGTCGCATATGGCGCGGGTCGAGGCGTTGGTAGCCGAGCTGTTGGCGTTCAAGCGCCGGCGACGCGGCACGATCTCGAATTCCGATCACTATCTGGCGAACATCCCGCGCTACCTGCGCGGCGAGATGACGGAGCCCTGCCTGTCCGGGCAGGACACGATTCACATCGATCCCTACGGCCACGTGCGGCGCTGTCCCGACTTTCCGGCGGATGGACACTGGTCCACGTACGAAGGATACGAACCGATCAACTGCGACCGCTGCTACTATGCCTGCCGCGGCGAAGCTCAGGCGCCGCTGAAGGCCAACCGCTTCCTCGACCTCGTGGCGTCGCCGTGACGCGCCGCGGTGCGGTCGCCTGGGAGACGCGAGCGTGAGCGTCGCGACCCTCTTTCTCAACGCCTCGCAGGTGGTGACCTGCGAAGGCCCGGCGCGCGCGCGCCGCGGCACGGAGATGCGCGACGCGGCGGTGCGCGACGCGCAGGGGGTGGCCGTAAGCTCCGACGGGCTCGTGGTCGCGGTGGCGCCGGACGCCGAGTTGCGTGCGAAGTTCCCCGCCGCCGCCCACGTGGATTGCGCCGGCGGCGTGCTGACGCCGGGTTTTGTGGACTCGCACACGCACGCGATCTTCGGCCGCTCGCGGCACGAGGAGCAGGAGCTGCGTGCGGCGGGCGTGGGCTATATGGAGATCGCCAAGCGGGGCGGTGGCATTCACAGCTCGGTGCGCGACCTGCGCGCTCGCTCCGAGGATGAACTCGTCGCCCTCGCCGAGCCTCGCCTGCGTCGCATCGCGGCACACGGCACGACGACCGTCGAGGTGAAGTCGGGCTACGGACTGTCGCTGGACTCCGAGCTGCGCTCGCTGCGGGTGATCCGCCGCCTGAACGACCTCCTGCCGCTGCGCCTCGTGCCGACGTTTCTCGGCGCGCACGAAGTGCCGCTCGAATACCGCGAGGCGCCGCGCACGCGACGGGAGTATCTCGATCTCCTCATCCACCAGATGCTGCCGGCCGTTGCCGGCGAGGGGCTGGCGCGCTTCTGCGACGTGTTCTGCGAGCCCGGCGTCTACACTGCCACCGAGTCTCGCGCGCTGCTGACGGCCGCGCGGGGGCACGGACTCGGCATCAAGCTGCACGCTGACGAACTGGAGAACGCCGCGGCCGCCGAGCTGGCGGCGGAGCTCAAGGCCACGAGCGCGGACCATCTCGCGGCCATCTCGGAGCAGGGCATTCGGGCGCTGGCTGAGTCGGGCACCGTGGCAACGCTGCTGCCGGGCACGATGCTGTTCCTCGGCCGAGCGCGGCAGGCACCGGCGCGGACGCTCATCGAGGCGGGCTGCGCGGTCGCACTCGCGTCGGACTTCAATCCGGGTACGAGCCCGACGGTGAACTTCCCGCTGGTGCTGACGCTGGGTGTGAGCCAGCTCCGGCTCAGCGTGGCGGAGGCGTTCGTTGCGGCGACGGTCAACGGGGCGGCTGCCGTCGGGATGGCCGGTGACCTCGGCCAGGTGGCGCCTGGCTTCCACGCGGACCTGGCGCTCTTTGCGGTGCGGGACCATCGGGAGATTCCGTACTGGTACGGCGACAATCGCTGCGTGGCGACCTGGGTGGGTGGGCGTCCGGCGCACGGCCCCTAAACGCGTCCAAACGCTTGTCCTGCCAAGGGTTCGGGGCGTAGTTTTCAGTCAGTTCGCCCCCGGCGCTCTACTGATGCGCCCGCCCTCTCGCCGCCCGCCCGACGTCTCTGATGGCCGACATTGTCAAGCTGAAGAAGAAGGCGGCCGACCTCGAGGCCAAGAAGCAGATCGACAAGGCGCTCGACGTCTACCTCGAGATCGTTGAAGCCTACGAGGCTGGAGACGAAGACAGCATCGACATCCCGCTCTACAACCGGGTGGGCGATATGCTGCAGAAGGCCTCGCGGCTGCCGGACGCGGTCTCGGTCTGGGAGAAGGCCGTCGATCGCTACACCGAGGGTGGCTTTTTCAACCCAGCGATCGCGCTGTGCAACAAGATCCTGCGCGCTTCGCCGGGCCGTACGGTCATCTACTACAAGCTCGGGAAGATCCACGCCGAGAAGGGATTCAAGGGCGACGCGCGCCAGAACTTTCTCGAGTACGCCACGCGCCAGCAGAAGGCGGGCAATCTCGACGATGCGTTCAAGGCGCTGAAGGAATTCGCCGAGCTGGTGCCCGATCAGTACGACGTGCGCCTGATGCTGGCGGACCAGCTGATCAAGGCCGGCCGCAAGGACGAGGCCGTGGACCAGTTGCAGTTGGGCTACGCGCAGGCGGCCGAGGACGGCAAGGACGACGTCGCCAACGACATCGCGGCGAAGATGAAGGAGATCGACCCGTCGATCGAGCCCAAGGTCGAAGGGCGCGCGGCGTCGGGTGGGGGAGGCGGACTCGTCTTCCTCGATCTGGACGATGGCTCGCCGTCCGCGGCGCCGCCGCGCAAGCCGCGCACGACGGGCTCGATTCCGTCGCAGCGCGCGTCGAAGGCGATCGCCGGGCTGGCACTCTTGGAGCCCGCCGGCCTGGACAAGAAGCAAGGCACGCCCGTGCGCCCGGGTACTCCCGCCAAGCCCGCGGAGCCCACGCCCGCCGCCGCGTCGTCGGATCTCATCATCGAGTCCACGAGCATCGGGAAGGACGCGCCACCGCCGCCGCGCGGGTCGATCGCCGGACTGCAGGCGACGAATCTCACCGAGGACGTCGCGGCGCCTGACATCCCGATCCTCGATGTCGAGCCGGCATCTGCAGCATCGGCCGTGCCGCTGCTCGACATCGAACCGCCGGCGGCCGAAGCGCCGTCCGTCCCCGAGGTCTCGCTACTGGATGTCGAGCCGACGTCTGTCGCGTCGCCGGACCTGCCGCTGATTGACGCCGAGCCCGCCGTCGAACCGACGTCGGTTCCGATGCTCGAGATCGAACCGACATCCGCCGCCAACGCGCCGCAGCTTGAGACCCTCGGCGAGGATCCCGCTTCGGTGCCGCTGGTCGAGCCGGAGCCGAGTATGTCCTCGGACCTCCCGCTGCTCGGCGTGGAGCCGTCCATCGTCGAGGAAGTCCCGCGACTGTCCGGCGAGATCGAGGCCGTCCCCGCGACGCCGTCGTTGGAAGTCGAGTCGAGCGTCGGTGCGGGCATCACCTTCGACGCGCCGGTCGCCGACCTGCCGCTGGTGGACGACGAGGCGCCCATCGAGGAGCCGGAGACGATTCCGTCGCAGGAGACGCTGGCCATACGCGCCTCGCAGGGGCAGCAGGTGGTGAGCGACGCGGTGGACGAGCCGATCGAGATTGTGGAGGACGCGTCGGCGGCGATTGTCGAAGACGCGTCCGTGGACCTGCCGCTCCTCGACGACGCGCCGGTGCACGTGCAGGTGTCCATCGCCGACCTGCGCGCCAAGGTGGAGGCCGCACCGGAGGACTGGACCGCGCGCCGGCTGCTCGCCGAGGCGCTGTTGGAGCAAGGTGATCGCTCCGACGCGCTGCGCGAGCTCGAGGCGACAATGGCCGGCTTTGAGCAGGCGGGCGATCTCGAGACCGCGGGTTCGGTGGCGGAGGAGATCGTGCGGCTCGAGCCGAAGTCGATCCGCTTCCACCAGAAGCGCGTGGAGTTTGCCTTCCGCTCCAACGACCGCGTGCGGCTTGCCGAGGCGTATATCGAACTAGCGGACGCGCTGCTGGCGGATGGCCAGGCGCAGAAGGCCCGCGCCGTGTACCAGCGCGTGCTCGACATCCGTCCGGACGATCTCCGTGCGCAGGCCGCGATCGAGGCGATTCCCGCGGAGGAAGCGCCGTCGTCACCGCCGCCGCGCCGTTCGACGGTGGCACAGCCGCGCCCTGCCGCGGCGACGCCGTCGACGCCTGCCAGCGCGGCGCCTGACGCGGGCGCGGGCAAGCAGGACGATGACGACTACGTCTCGCTCGGGGACTGGCTCCGCGAGGACGACGAGCCCAAGAGCACGCGAATGGTCGTCGAGGAGAAGGAGCCCACCGGCGATGAGCAGGCGGACTTCGCGGATATGCTCCGGAAGTTCAAGCAGGGCGTCTCTGAGAACGTCGAGGACGAGGACCACGAGGCGCACTACGACCTCGGCGTCGCGTACAAGGAGATGGGTCTCCTTGATGAGGCGATCGCCGAGTTCCAGAAGGCGCTGCGCGGCACGAAGGAGCGCGTGCGCACCTTCGAGGCGCTGGGACTCTGTTTCGTCGAGAAGCAGCAGTTGCCCGTGGCGGCGACGATCCTCCAGCGTGCGCTGGCGGAGCCGGGTGTGCGTGACGAGGCCCTGGTCGGCGTGCTCTATCTCCTCGGCTCGATTGCCGAGGCGCAGAGCCAGTTCGCCGACGCCAAGAAGCACTACGAGCGCGTGTTCGCCGTGGACATCCAGTTCCGCGATGTCGGCGACCGCCTGAACGCCGTGGAGCAGCAGCTCTCGTGACGCTCGACACCCACCTCCGCGTGCCCGTCGCCGCGGCGCTGCTGGAGATCCAGGCGCCGATCCGCGATCGCCTTGAGCGTGTGCCAGCCGAGATCTGGCGCATCGTGCAGGCGGACCTCGAGATCATCGAGGCGGCGAACGCACATCTGCGCGGAATGCGCGGCAAGCTGTTCCGCCCCACGCTGCTGTTGCTCGCGTCGAGCATCGAGGGCAGCCCGGAAGACCGCGCCGTCCCGCTCGCCGCCGTGGCCGAGCTCGTGCACCTGACGAGCGTGGTGCACGACGACTCCGTGGACCACTCGGTGCTGCGCCGTGGCCAGCCCACCATCAACGCGGTGTTCAGTCATCAGGTCGCGGTGCTGATGGGCGACTTCCTGTTCTCGAAGGCCATCGCCGAGCTCGTGCGGCTCGGGGATATGGAGCCGCTGCGGGTCTTCACCCAGGCGTCCAATGAGATGACCGTCGGCGAGCTCCGGCAACTCGCGAGCTTCGACGCGCTCGCGTTCTCCGAGTCGGACTACCGCACGCTGATTCGCGCGAAGACGGCATCGCTGGTCGGCGCCGCGTGCGAGATGGGTGCGCTGGCCGGCGCGCCGCGCTTCCGGCGCGAGATGCGCACGTTCGGCGAGCGCCTCGGGATGGCGTTCCAGGTCGCCGACGACCTGCTCGACTACACGGAGCAGGAGGCGGTGACGGGCAAGCCGTCGGGCAACGACCTGAGGGAGCACAAGGTGACGCTGCCGCTGATTCACGCGCTGCCGCGGATGTCGCGGGCGCAGCGCCAGCGCGTGGACGCGCTGTTTGCGGACGCGACGCCGAGTGACGCCCACATCGCGGAGGTCGTCGGCATCGTGACGGAGTGCGGCGGGCTCGACTACGCGCGCGCCGAGGGCGAGCGCTTTGCCGCCGAGGCGGAAGAGGCCCTCTCGTCGGTGCCGGCGTCGACCGTGAAGCAGTCGCTGTCGGACGCGCTGGCCTACGTGATGGACCGGAGGGCGTGATGGCGACGCGTGTCGGATCGGCCAAGCATCGGCCCGGCTACCACGCCCTCGTGTTGGCGGCGGGCTTCGTGGTGGGCGGCTTCCTCACGCAGTTCGCCCGGCTGTTCCTGCCCTCCGGGGCCGTGAAGGAGTTTCTGACCACGGGGGTGACGCCGAGTCTCGGCCCGCTCTCCGTGGATCTCGTGATCATCAAGTTCGGCCTTGGACCCATCGCGCTCGACGTCTCGTTGCTGAGCCTTGTCGGGGTCCTCGCCGCCTATCTCATCGCGCGTTCGTTGTTCTAAGGAGGTTCAGATGTTCGGACTCGGCCCGACCGAACTCATTATCGGTCTCGTGTTGGTGCTCCTGCTCTTCGGCGCGAAGCGCATCCCGGAAATCGCGGGCTCGTTCGGCAAGGGCATCCGGGAGTTCAAGAAGAATATGAACGACGTGCAGCGCGAGATCGCGACGCCGGCGGAGCGCGAGGCGCTACCGCCGTCTTCCGAGCGTACCGTGCAGCACGATGACGCTCCGTCGAAGGAACCGAAGCGCCTGCTCTGAGGCGACGAGCGAGCAGCGAGGGGCCAAAGGGAAACGCGAAGCACGGAAGCACCAGGGTAGAACGCACAAAGGGTCGAGGGGGAAGTTCTCCCACTCGACCCTTTGGCTGTTCACGACTCGCGCTTGACCTCTCGCTACTCCCTCTTGCTGCGCGCTCCTCGTTACTCGACTACTTGTCGCCGAAGCTGAGCGTTGATCGCCGCGCGGCGATCCACGATCTTCGCTTCCTTGCGCAGGTTGTCGAGCCACTGGCGAATGCGCTCTTCGCGGGCGGCGGCGGTGAGCTGCTGGCGCTGCTGGGCCTTCTGAGCCTCCCACTCGGCGCGCGGGGCTTCGGTGCGGTAGTCCACGCGCATCACCTGGATGGCCTCGATGGTCTTCACGAGGGCGACCTGGCCGACGGGGAGGCCGAAGGCGGCACCCACGGCTTCGTTCGAGTAGCCGAGGCCCTGCACGAAAGACAGCCGCGTGAACGTGTTCGTCGTGTCGGCGCCCACGGCCGCCTTGGTGGCGGCGGCTTCGAGGGTGCTCGAGCGCGCGTCGGCCAGGAAGGCCTCCGCCTGCGGCAGCAGGGCCTCGACCGACTTCCGCTCCTTGAGGGCCTGGATGATGTCGTTCTTCACGGCCTCAAACGGCTGTTCGCCGCCGAGCGTGAGCGAGTCCAGGCGCATCAAGTAGTAGCCGCTCTCGTCGTCGAGGAGGTCCGAGATATCGCCGACCGAGGCGCCGGAGAAAGCCCAGCCGCTCATTCCGCGCACGCCGCGGCCGTTGTACATCGCGGTCTGGCCCTCCTGCAGCGGAACCTGCGTCACCAAGAGGCGGAGCTCCGTAGCGGCCTGGTCGAACTTTGCCGGCTCCGTGGCACCCGCGGCGATCGCCGCCATCCGGTCAGCCGCACGGTCGGACACCGTCGCGCTGGAGTCGCTCTGCGCGGGCCGCAGCAGGATATGGCGCACGGCCAGCGTGTCGCCCTTGCGCTCCGTTGCCTGAATCAGGTGGTAGCCAAAATCCGTGCGCACCGGCTGCGAGATCTCGTTCACGCGCAGCGCGAAGGCCGCGTTCTCGAACGCCGCCACGAAGCGACCGCGGGGGCCGCGTCCGAGCGAGCCGCCGAGTTCGGCGGAGACTGAGTCCACGGAGTTCTGGCGCGCCGCATCCTCAAACGAGATGCGGTTGGCGACGATGTCCGCGCGCAGCGCCTGGAGGCGCGCGAGGGTCGCGGCCGTGTCGGCCGCCGACGGCACGCGGCTCACTGAGATCACCGAGACGATTGCGCGGCCCGGACGCTCCCAGCGCCCCTTGTACTGCTCGTAGTACTTCCGCGCCTCGGCGTCGGTCACCTGCGCCGCGGCGACCTGCGCCGGCGACGGGCGGAACGACACGTACGTCACGCGCGCCGAGTCCCGCGAATCCTTAAAGATCGAGAACAGCTGCTCGTCGGAGATCCACGTCTCGGTCACGAGCTGCGCGAACAGCTTGGTCCGCGGCAGTTCCTGGCGATAGTAGTCCTCGAGCTGCTGCAGCAGGCCCTGCTGGCGCGCCACCGGCGAGCTGAGGAACCGGCGGTACTTCTCGATGTCGAACCGCCCCTCGGTGAGGAGCTCCGGCGCCTGGTAGAACTGGGGCGGCGGGCTCGTATTCGCGGCGGCGATGATTTCCTCATCCGTGACGCGAATGCCCCGCCTCTCGTATTCCTGACGGAGCAGGGCGTCGGTGACGAGCTGGTCGAAGGCCTGCTGTTCAACCTGCAGGCGTTCATCGGCGGTCATCGCACGCCCCGCCTGCTGCTCCTGCTGCTGCATCAGCTGCCGCGTCAGGTTCTCCCAGGCGAGGTAGGAAATCTCGTCGCCGTTGACCTTGGCCACGACGGTCGAGGTCGTGATCGGCGACTGCCCGATGAGGCCGGACATATCGGCGAGCAGGAACCCGCCGACGAAGGCGATGAACAGGAAGATCCAGATGTACTTGGCAACGCCCCGAAACTGTTGGAGCACGGCGGACGACCCTTCAGGAAGTAGAGAAAAGAGAGGCCAAACGAGGGGATTGGCAGAGCCTTGTAACGTACCCGCCGAACAGGCCTAAAATCAAGCCACAAAATCACTTCTCTGATTGACGCTGTCGCCCGCGAACCTGTATCTTCCGCCCGTCGGGGCGGTGACCCCATTTCCCCATAGCACTAGGCCAGATGGCTGATTCGGCCCGCATCGAAGACCTGCGAAAGCGGTACCACGAGCATCCCCGGCGCTTCTTTGCGCCGCTCGCCAACGAGTACCGCAAGGCCGGACTCCTCGACCGTGCGATCCTGCTCTGCGAGAAGCATCTCGCGGAACAGCCCGAGAATATGAACGGGCTGGTCGTCTACGGGCAGACGCTCTTCGAGTTCGGACGCCAGTCCGAGGCGCGCGTGCCGTTCGAACGCGCGCTGGCACTCGACCCCGAGAACCTCATCGCGCTGCGCCACCTCGGCGACATCGCGCGCCTCGAGGGTGACCTGCAGGCCGCGAAGGGCTGGTACGAAAAGGTCCTCGAGTTCGATCGGCGCAACGACGAGGTTCTCGACCTGCTCGAGCAGATGGGGATGGGGCCAGAGAAGGAGCCACCGCCTGCGCCCCGCCCGTCAACGCTCGGGGCCGGACTCGTTTCCGTCGCACCGACCGTGAGTGTGAGCGGGGGCGACGCGACCGACCTCGGCCTCATTGACTTGGCGCCGCCTGCCGCGGCCCCGAGCGCCCCCGCAGGTCCGGGCAAGACGAAGGTGGTCAATGCCCAGCGACTCGCTGATCAGGACCGTGCCGAGGCCGAGGCGGTCGGCGCCGCGACGCTGCGACTCGATGCCTCGCCCGTGGCGGCGGCCAGCAAGACGGTTGAGGTTACCCCGCCGGCGCGGCCCAACAAGCGTGCGTCGTTGCTCGACGTGAACTTCGACTTCTCCGAGGTCGCCGAGAGCGCACCGCCGGCTCCGCCGGCACCGGCCAAGCGAGAGCTCGACGACTTCGTCATCGAGCCCACTGCGGCGGCCGCGCCGCAGTTCGCCGATGCGGCGCACGACGATGCGCTGCTGATCGAGCCCACGGCGGCTGCAGAGCCGCTGCTCTCGGCCGACGCGGGGTCAACCGACGTCGAGTCCTCGGACGATATGGCCGGCTTCGAGCTCGCCGATTACTCGGGTACGTCGCAACCGGTGGCGGGACTCGAGCCGCAGGAGTTCCACGTCGAGGACGTCGCTCCGCTGGCGGACGTCGAAATCTCGGAACCGATGTCGATGCCGTCGGCGCGTACGGTCGATGGGCTCGACCGACCCGACGTGCACCTGGATCACGTGGATCGGTTGGAAGGGCTCGAGGGCGCGATGGAGACGGAGCCGACGGCGCAGCACACCGCCGGACTCCCGCTGCTGGGTGCCACACCGTCTGAGCCACAGCTCACCGTCGAGGACGTGCCGTCGCTCGCGAATACGCTGCCGATGGCGCCCTACCAGCCGCCGGAGCCGCCAACGGTTCCGTCGCCGCTCGCGGACTTCCCAATGGAGCCGCCCTCGGCCACGCCGATCAGCGGGCATCGTCCGCGAATGACCAAGGCGGACCTGGCGTCGCTGCCGTTGCTCGCAGACTTCGGGCTCGAAGACGACGCGCCACCGGAGCCCCGTGCGCCGCAGAAGACGCCGACTTTCGTCACGGAGACGATGGCCACGCTGTATCTGCAGCAGGGCTTCCGTGACAAGGCAATCGACGTGTATCGCCAGCTCGTCGCGCAGGCGCCGACGGACGCCGGCCTGCGCGCCAAGCTCGCCGACCTCGAAGCTCAGGCGAGTGCGCCGGCCGCGCGCGACGAGATGCCCGACTTCGACGCGCCCGTGGGGAGCGACGAACCCGCACCGGCGCCCGCGAACGCAATGCTCTCGGGGATGTCGTTCGCCGGGGTGGGACTTGCGACGCCCGCGCCGGCCGCGGCACCGCTGGCGATGCCGCCGGCCACTGGGCCGACGGCGCGCGAGTTCTTCGCGGCGTTTGCGCGCCGCGGCCTCGCGGCTGCAACCGTGGCGACCGTTGCGGCAGCGACTCCGGCATCCGCTGCGATTGCGGCGCCGGCCGTGGAGGCCAGCGCACCGCGCCGTGCCTCGCTGACGCCGAGCGGCTGGCCCCTCGATGCGCTGTTCGGTGCGCCGACCGACGTGCGCGATATGCACGCGGCGGAGGTGCTCGCCGGCGTGGCGACGTATGCCGGACCCTCCGGCGGATCCGGACTCGACGCGCTGTTTGACGCACCCGCGGGAGCGCCGAGCACGGCACCCGAAGCCCGCAGCTCCGGTGCGCGTCGCAGCGTGAATCGCGCGTCGCAGATGCTCAAGTTCGACCAGTTCTTCTCTCCACAGCAGGCGCAGGCCAGCGTGGCCGCGCCGACGCAGACTCCAACGTCAACGCCTGCGCCCGAGACAGCGCCGCCCGCGGCCCCAGCGGCCTCGACGCCGGACTCCGCTGCCCCCGATGACGATCTCGATCAGTTCCAGGACTGGCTGAAGGGACTGAAGACGTGAGAATCGTCGTCCTCAACGGGCCGAACCTGAACCTGCTCGGTATTCGCGAGCCTGAGATCTACGGCACGACCACGCTTGCGGAGATCGAGGCCCGGCTGGAAGAGGTCGGTGCGGAACTCGGCGTCACGCTGCTCTTCTCGCAGTTCAACGACGAAGGGCGGATGCTCGACGCCATCCACAACTGCCGCGGCGTGGTGGCAGGCGCGCTGGTGAACGCAGGCGCCTGGACTCACACGTCGCTGGCGCTGCGTGATGCCTTCGCCGCGGTGCAGTTGCCGTACGTCGAGGTGCACCTCTCGAACATCTACGCACGCGAACCGGAGCGCCGCCATTCGTGGCTCGCGCCGGGCGCCATCGCCATTGTCGCGGGCTTCGGCGCCGAGGGTTACGAGTTGGCGCTGCGCGGGCTCGTCACGAAGCTGCGCGCCGCCGCCGTCGGCGCGTAGCTCGTCGAGCACGGGCGTGGTACCCGACTCGCCGAGTCTCTTCGAGCGTCCGCTCCAGGCGCCGCTGGCGGCGCGGCTTCGCCCGCGCACGCTCGATGAAGTCGTCGGGCAGGACGCGTTGCTCGGAGCCGGCCGCCCGCTTCGCGTCGCCATCGAACGCGGCGACACCGGCTCGTTCCTGCTCTGGGGTCCACCGGGCACGGGGAAGACCACGATCGCCCGCTTGGTGGCGCGCCACGTGGATGCGGAGTTCGTGCCGTTCAGCGCCGTCACCGATGGCGTGCCGCGACTCCGCGAGGTGGTCGCCGACGCCGAGAAACGTCGCGTGCTCGGCCGCCGCACCGTGCTCTTTGTGGACGAGATCCACCGCTTCAATCGCGCCCAGCAGGACGCCCTGCTGCCGCACGTCGAGAGTGGCCTGCTCACGCTGATCGGGGCCACCACCGAGAACCCGAGCTTCGAGTTGAATGGCGCGCTGCTGTCGCGCCTGCGCGTGTTCGTGCTGGAGCCGCTGGGGCCGTCGGCGCTCGCGACGCTGGTCGAGCGTGCGCTGGCCGATCGCGAACGCGGACTCGGCGAACGTGGACTGCAGCTCGGGCCCGACGCCCTCACGCTCCTCGTCACCGAGTCCGACGGAGATGCGCGACGTGCGCTCACCGTGCTCGAGGCGGCAGCGGTCCTCACGGAGTCCAGCACGCTGACGCCGGAGCTGGTCGCCCAGGCGCTCCAGGCGCGCCTTCCGCACTACGACAAGTCCGGCGAGCAGCACTTCAACCTCATCTCGGCCTACCACAAGAGCCTGCGCGGGTCGGACCCACAGGCGGCGCTGTACTGGCTCGCGCGAATGATCGAGGGCGGCGAGGATCCCCTGTACGTGGCCCGGCGCACGGTGCGCTTTGCCACCGAGGATATCGGACTCGCGGATCCGCGCGCGCTCGAACTCGCCATCGCGGCGCGCGACGCCTACCACTTTCTCGGGTCACCCGAGGGGGAACTCGCGCTCGCCGAGGCCGCCCTGTATTGCGCTACGGCTCCCAAGAGCAACCGCGTGTACGTGGCGTGGAAGGCGGCGCTGGAGGCGGCTCGCACGACGCCGGCCGCCCCCGTGCCGCTTCACATTCGCAACGCGCCCACGGCGCTGATGGACGAGCTCGGCTACGGTGCCGGGTACCAGTACGCCCACGACGTGCCGGAGGCCTACGTGCCGCAGGATTATCTTCCGGACGAGGTGCGCGACCGCATCTTCTACGAACCCAGCCAGTTTGGGACGGAGAAGGAGATTGCCAAGCGCCTCGCCTGGTGGCAGTCCCTGCGCGAGCGCGTGCGTGACGCGTCGGGCAGCCCCTAGGAATCCCGCGGTACTCATACGGAGACGCAGCTGATGAAAAAGACACTCGCCCTCGCAATGCTCGCCCTGACGCTGGCCGTCGCCGGCTGCGCCTCGCTCGCCCGTCAGGCCTTTGCGCCGCCGCAGGTGGACGTGAAGGGCGTGCGCGTGCGGAACATCGGCCTTACCGGCGGCACGCTGGACGTCACGCTCTCGCTCTCGAATCCGAACGAGTACCGGATTGATACGCGTCGCATCACCTACAACTTCTTCGTGGACACCACGCGCGTGGTGACGGGAGCGGTGGACCGGCTGCTCACGCTGGAGAACAAGGGGCAGACGGAGATCACGCTGCCGCTGAGCTTCGGCTACCGCGAGATGGGCATCGCGATGGCCGAGTTCGTCGCCAAGGGCGCGCTGAACTACCGCGTCACGGGTGAGTTCACGCTGGCGACGCCGTTCGGGGACATCACGCGCCCGTACAGCGGCAGCGGCCGCGTGGACGGGATGCCAGGACGGTAGTGCGTCAGCTCATTGATCTGCAGCCGCCGCAGGAGCGCGCCGTCCTCGTCGGCGCGCCGGTGAAGCGGACCAACGCGCGCCACCACGTCGCCGAGCACCTCGACGAGCTGACGCGCCTGGCCGACACGGCGGGCGCGACCGTCGTCGGCACGCTCACCCAGCAGCTCGACCGCCCCGATCCCTCGACGTACATCGGGCGCGGGAAGGTGGAGGAGCTCAAGGCGATGCTCGGCGACACCCAGGCCACGCTGGTGATCTTCGACGACGAGCTCTCGCCGGCGCAGGGCAAGAACCTCGAGGGCGAACTGGGCAAGCGCGTCATTGACCGTGCCGAGCTCATCCTCGACATCTTTGCCGTCCGCGCGCGCTCGGCCGAGGCGCGGATGCAGGTGGAGCTCGCGCAGCTCGAGTATTCGTTGCCGCGGCTCGTGCGGATGTGGACGCACCTGGAGAAGTTCCGCGGCGGCATCGGCGTACGCGGACCGGGCGAAACGCAGCTGGAGACGGACCGGCGACTCGTTGGGCATCGCATTCGCCTGCTCAAGGAACGGCTGGCGGACGTGACCAAGGCACGCGAGGTGCAGCGCGCGGGCCGCGTGGGCACGTTCCGGGCCTCGCTGGTGGGCTACACGAACGCCGGCAAGAGCTCGATCCTGCGCGGCATCAGCGGCGCGCGCGACGTGTTTGTGGAGGACCGGCTCTTCGCGACGCTCGATCCGCTCACGCGCGAGGTGGAGCTGGGCGACCACCAGAGCGTGCTGCTCACGGACACGGTCGGATTCATCCGGAAGCTGCCGCACCATCTCGTGGCGTCGTTCCGCGCCACGCTCGAGGAGGTGCGCGAGGCCGACCTCCTGCTGCACGTGATTGACGCCAGCCACCCGTCGTGGGAAGAGCAGCGCCTCGTCGTGGACGAGGTCCTCGCGGAACTCGGCGTTGCCGCGACGCCGATGCGGTACGTCTTCAATAAGATGGACGCGCTCCCGCCCGAGCAGCGTGATGCGCTGCGGGCGCGCATCGAGAATCTCGCGCCAGGATCCATCTTCGTCTCGGCCCGCGGCGAGGAGCGCGGGGAGGGGGGACTGGAACCGCTGCGCCAGATGTTGCGCGAGGCGCTGCGCGCGCGCCGGCCGGAAGTCGAGCTGCACGTGCCGCTGACGCACGGGAAGTTGCTCGCGGACGTGCACCGGCTTGGAGAGGTTGTTTCGACCGCGGCCGACGAAGCGCTCGGCGTGATGCGCATTCGCGGCCGCTTTGAGCCGGCCTCGCTGGCGCGGCTCGAGAAAGACGGCGCCACACGCGGCTGAGCGAGTCCGTGTACGCCGACCGTCTCACGCGCCTGCGCGCTGCGCTGGCCGCCAGCAAGCTCGACGCGATGCTCGTAAGCGCGCTGCCCAACGTGCGGTATCTCACCGGCTTCAGCGGTTCCAACGGCTTGGTGCTGGTCACGGCGGATGATGCCGTGCTGTTCACCGACTTTCGCTACGCCAGTCAGGTGAAGCACGAGGTCTCGCCGGCCGTGCGCGTGATCATCGAGTCGAGTTCGCTGTGGACGCGGCTGTGGAGCGAGCTGCGCGGGCTGCGCGCCGTGGAGTCTCTAGCATTCGAGACGGCGCACGTCACGCACCAGGATGCCGCGCGATTCGTGGGCGACGGCGCCGAGGGCGCGGCGTGGAAGTGGCGGCCGGCGCTCAACCTGGTCGAGGTGCTGCGCGAATCGAAGGACGCGGGCGAACTGGCGGAGATTCGGGCTGCGGTGCAGATCGCCGAGCACGCACTCGAGCGCACCTTGCCGCAGGTGCGCGCGGGACTGCGGGAAGTGGATGTGGCGGGCATCCTCGAGCACGAGTTGCGCCGCGCCGGGAGCGAGGGCTTCCCGTTCGAGACCATCATCGCGACCGGTGCGCGGTCGGCGCTGCCGCACGCGCGCGCATCGGCGGCCGTGATCGAGGCGGGCGACCTGCTGCTGTTCGATTTTGGTGCAATCCACCGAGGCTACTGCTCGGACATCACCCGCACCTTCGTCGTGGGCCGCGCCCCGGACGCGCGCCAACTGGAGATTCACACCGTGGTTCGGGAGGCAAACGGGAGCGCTTCGGCCGGTGTTCGGGCCGGAATGCGCGGCCGGGATGCCGATGCGCTCGCGAGGCAGTACATTGACCGCCGCGGTTTCGGGGAGGCGTTCGGACATTCGCTGGGTCACGGGATCGGGCTGGAGATCCACGAGGCACCACGCTTGGCCAAGAGCGCGGAAGCACCCCTGCCGCCTGGCGCGGTTGTGACCATCGAGCCAGGAATCTACCTCGAAGGCTGGGGTGGCGTGCGCATCGAGGACGATGTGGTCCTCACGACGGAAGGTCCCGAGGTACTGACGACGTTTGACCGATCCCTACGGCGGCTCGGATAAGTGGTGAGAGGAGGCGCGGTCGGCTTTCATCTCACATCCCACACCTTACATCTGCCTTTTATGATCGACCTTCGCTACGTGAAGAAGCTCCTCGAGATGCTGGACGAGTCCACCGTGGACTCGCTGGAGATCTCGTCGGACAAGGGGATGCGCATCCGCCTGAACAAGACGCCGGTGGCGCGCGGGACGGTGCAGGTGGCCGCGCCCGTGGCTGCACCGGTGGCGGCGGCGCCGGCACCAGCGGCGGCTGCGCCTGCGAGTGCGCCCGCGGCGGCCGCTCCGGCCCCGGCCAAGAGCGCGGGCGTGGATGTGAAGTCCCCGATGGTCGGCACGTTCTACGCATCGCCCGAGCCGGGCGCCAAGGCCTACGTGAGCGTCGGCCAGACGGTGAAGAAGGGGCAGGTGCTGTGCGTCATCGAGGCAATGAAGATTATGAACGAGATCGAGTCCGAGGTCGCGGGCAAGGTCGTGGAGATCCTGGCGACCGACGCGCACGCGGTGGAGTACGGACAGGTCCTCTTCCGCGTGGATCCCAATGGCTGACCAGAAGCCCGCCGCGCCGGCGACGCCCGCTGCGGCCAAGCCCGCCGCCGCAGCGGCGGCGGCCGCCGCGCCACCCGCCGCACCGCCGTACAACTTCAAGATCGTGTTGCAGAATATGGTCCAGGCCGGTGGGTCCGACCTGCACCTCAAGATCGGACGTCCGCCGACGATGCGCCTCAACGGCGAACTCGTCCCGATGGACCTGCCGGCGCTCAAGCCCGAAGACCTGCGCTCGATCGGCGAGCAGATCATTCCGCCCAAGCAGCGCAAGGAGTTCGACGAGACCAAGGACGCCGACTTCGCCATCGGCGTGCCGGGCATCGGGCGCT
>CAYPYY010000017.1:33858-36194 GCA_964414995.1 uncultured Gemmatimonas sp. | reverse complement strand
ATCTGTGCCCGTGCGCGTCACCGTCGCGCAGGGGCAGGAGCCCGACTCGGTGCTGCTGCACGTACGCTACCCGGGCTGGCAGGGCTATCGCCGTCCGGCACGACTCAATCGAGTGGATGCCTACACCTTCGACGCGCAGCTGTGGGCCGACAGCGGACGCAGCGGACCGATGGAGTACGTGGTGAGCGTGCACACCGCGGGGCGCACTACCACGTACCCGGGCGCCGACGCGGGCAGTCCGGCGGCCTGGGACTTCGTGGCGTCGTCGCACTGGCGCACGTACGCGGAGCGCGATGCGCGCACGATCTCGCTGTTCGAAGCCGGGCGCGACCAGCGGCTCGTCGTGGGTCCAGGGTGGATGGACGGAATGCGACCGCGCAGTGAACTGGTGGCCGGGCCGACGCCGGAGCGCGCCGTCCTGACGCTCGGCGTGGATGCGTTTGGCCCGACGGTGGCGCACGTGGCGTTCCGCACAATGCTGCACGCCAGCGCACGGCAGCGACTCGCGGCCGACGCGCCGACGGGTGGCGCTCGCGCCGACTTGCGTGTGCGACTCCGCGCGGTGACGGACTCGACGGTGCCCGTGGAGTTCGCGCTCGTGATGGCGGATGGAACGGCCTGGGGCACCACGATCGAGGCCACGCCGGCTTGGCGAACGGTGACCATTCCGGTGGCGTCACTTGAACGCGTGCCGCTGGTGCTCCTGCCGCGCCCGTTCCCGCCGTTTCATCCGTACGACCTGATGGCCAACGTGCCGGACGCGCGCATCGAGCTCGCGGCTGTCGAAGGATTTCAATGGGGCTTCCGGCGGCCGGCCGGGCTTGGCAACGACACCGCGCGCCAGATCGAGCTGGCGTGGGTGGATCTCGAAGCGCCGCGGCTGCGCTAGGAGACGACGTGGATCGCCGTGACTTCGTGACGCGCGTGGCGGTGGGCGGCGGCCTGCTCGCGGTGGCCCCTGCCGAACTCGCCCGTACCGTGGCAGCCCCTGCGCTCGGCGTCACGGCATTGCAGCGCGGCTGGCGCTTCGTGCGCGGCGATCCCGGGTTTGCCGCGACCGCGTTCGACTTCGACGACGCGGCGTGGACGTCCGTGAACCTGCCTCACACGGCGCGCGTCGAGGCGCTGGTCACCGGCGCGCGCGGGTCCGCGACGTGGCAGTGGCAGGGCCTGTGCTGGTATCGGCGAGTCCTCGAGGTGGACGAGAGCGCGGCGGGTGCGCGCATCTGGCTCCGGTTCGGCGCGGCGATGAACGCGGCGGAGGTGTACCTCGACGGCCGGCGGCTCGGCGCACACCTCGGCGGCTACACGCCATTCGCCTTCGACATCACCAACTTCATCACGCCCGGCCGACCTGCGATGCTCGCGGTGCGGCTCGACAATCGGGACAACGCCGTCACGGGTCCGAAGCCGCTGCACGACCTCGACTTCAATATGTACGGCGGGCTGTACCGAATGGTCGAGCTGGTCGTGAAGGATGCGTTGCACATCACGGACGCGATACTCGCCGACCGGCCCGCGAGCGGCGGCATTCTCGTGCGCACGCTCGAGGCCAGCCCCGCGTCCGCCACCGTCTCGGTGCAGGTCCACGTGCGCAACGCGTCGGATCACGACCGTCGCTTCACGCTGCTGCACACCCTCAGCGGACCGGACGGGCGCGTGGCCGCGACGGTGACGACGACACCGACCCAGTTGGCCCCCGGTGCCGACGCCGACATCACCGCGACGCTCCAGGTTCGCAGCCCCGCGCTCTGGCACCCGCGGTCGCCGTCACTCTACACGCTCGAGACTGCACTCATTGAGGCCGAGCGCGTGCTCGAGACCGAGCGCACGCGCGTCGGGATTCGCCGCTTTGCCGTGAGCGCCGAGGGACTGCGCATCAACGGCGAACGGATGTTCCTGCGCGGCACCAACCGTCACCAGGACTACCCGTACCTCGGCTACGCCATCTCGGACGACGCGCAGTTCCGCGATGCCAAGCTGATCAAGGAAGCGGGCTTCGACTACATCCGGCTCTCGCACTACCTCCACGCCCCCGCGTTTATGGATGCCTGCGACGAGCTGGGGCTCGTGGTGATGAACTGCATCCCTGGCTGGCAGTACTTCAACCGACGCGACGGCGCGTTCACGGAACTCCAGTACGAGAACATCCGCCGGATGATGCGTCGGGACCGCAACCACGCCTGTGTGCTGCTCTGGGAGACGTCGCTGAACGAGACGTCGATGCCGCCGGAGTTCGTGGAGCGGTCGCACGCGATCGGACACGAGGAGTTGCCCGGTGACCAGACATTCACGTGTGGTTGGAGCGGCGGCTACGACGTGTTCATCCAGGCGCG
>CAYPYY010000017.1:0-33758 GCA_964414995.1 uncultured Gemmatimonas sp. | reverse complement strand
ACCAGACATTCACGTGTGGTTGGAGCGGCGGCTACGACGTGTTCATCCAGGCGCGGCAGCACGGGGGCTGCACGCAGGAGAAGGACCGGCCCTGCGTGGTGAGCGAGTACGGCGACTGGGAGTACTACGCGCAGAACGCCGGTCTCAATCAGGCCGCGTGGGCGAATCTCGCGCCGGACGAGCAGAACAGTCGACAGCTCCGCTGGCACGGTGAGCGGCGCCTCCTGCAGCAGTGCACGAACTTCCAGGAAGCGGCCAACGACAACCGCAAGACCATCGCGTTCGGCGACGGCCTCTGGGTGATGTTCGATTACAACCGAGGGTACGCACCGGACATCGAGTCGTCCGGGTGTGCCGACCTGTTCCGGCTGCCGAAGTTCTCGTACCACTTCTTCCGCAGTCAGCGAGATCCGCGCGAGCGCTACGCGCACGCCGCCACCGGACCAATGGTGTTCATCGCGAGCCATTGGACGAGCGCCTCGCCGCTGCCGCTGCGCGTCTTCAGCAACACAGACGAGGTGGAATTGCGCGTGAACGGCCGGCTCCTGGCCAAGCAACGCCCCGACGCCGACCGGCTGTCGACGCATCTGGCGCACGCGCCGTTCACCTTCGCCGTCGCGCAGTTCGAGCCCGGAACGCTCGAGGCGATCGGGTACCTCGATGGACAGGTGGTCGCGCGGCACGTCGTGCGCACGCCCGAGGTGGCCAGCCAGCTCCGGCTGTCGCTGGCCGACCAGGGGCGACCCTTCGCGCTGCACACGAAGGATGAGGTGTTCGCGCACGCCTCGCTGCACGATCGCAACGGCACGTTGGTGGTGGACGCCTGGGAGAACGTGGCGTTCGGCACCACGGGCGGCGTGCAGGTCGTCGGCGCGAATCCCTACTCGACCGAAGCGGGGATTGCGAGCATCCTGCTCACCAGCGAAGTGCGTCGGCCGCGGGGCGCACTGTACGCGCTGGCGCTGGTGCCCGAGGGCGATGCGGTGCGCGTGCTGACCGCGGCCATCGGTGCCGGCGGCGCGCCGGCGACGGGCGTCGTACGCATCGCGACCAACGGGAGACCCCCGACGCTCACCTCCCCCGAGTACACGACACCCCTCGCGCGCGCCGATGGGTTGGTCGCCTCGCTCTTCATCGGCGAGCGCGCCGTCGCGACGCTGGCATTGGCGACGCCGAAGTTCCGCGTCGCCGGCAGCACCGCACCCACGCCTCCGCAACGATGAACGACGGCCCTGCGCTTCCCAAGCCAGCGCGCGACGTGCTGGCCGCATTCTCGGCGCGTTTCGGTGCGCTCCCCGAGTTCCTCGTGCGCGCTCCCGGGCGCGTCAACCTGATCGGCGAGCACACGGACTACAACGACGGCTTCGTGCTCCCGCTCGCGATCGACCGTGCAGCGTGGATTGCCTGCACGCCGATCGCCGAATCCCGTGTCGAGGTCGTGGCGCTGGATCAGCAGTCCGATGCGGTCATTGACCTCGAGACGCTCGAGCGCGGTGGGCCGTCGTGGGTCGAGTACCTGCGCGGCTCGGCCTGGGCGTTGCGCGATGCAGGACAGCCGCTGCGTGGATGGCGCGGCGTGCTCGCGGGAGATGTACCGCTCGGTGCGGGACTCTCCTCGAGCGCGGCCGTCGAGCTCGCGACCCTCCGTGCGTTCGCCGCGGTGGCCGCGACCGACTGGGACGCGCCGGCGATGGCGCGGCTCGGACAGCTGGCCGAGAACCGATGGGTCGGCGTGAACTGCGGGATTATGGACCAGATGATTTCGGCCGCGGGCGTCGACGGCCACGCGTTGCTCATCGACTGTCGCAGCCTGGAACTCACGCCGGTCCCGTTGCCGGCGGGCAGCGTCGTGGTGGTGATGGACACCGCCACAAGGCGTGGCCTGATGGACTCGGCGTACAACGAACGTCGCGCCCAGTGCGAGGCGGCGGCCGCGCACTTTGGCGTGAAAGCCCTCCGCGACGTGACGCCCGCGCGTTTTGAACAGGAAGCGGAGCGACTCGAGCCCGTCACGCGGCGACGTGCTCGGCACGTCATCTCGGAGAACGCGCGCACGGCTGCGGCGGCGCAGGCGCTCCGCCGCGGAGATGCCGCCACCGTGGGACGCTTGATGAACCTGAGTCACGAGAGTCTGCGCGACGACTTCGCCGTCTCGAGCGACGCACTGAACGCGGTGGTGCAGATCGCCCAGGACGTGCCGGGTTGCCTTGGCGCGCGAATGACGGGCGCCGGGTTCGGCGGCTGTGCCGTCGCGCTGGTGGAGAGCGCGGCCGCGCCAGGGTTCGTCGAGACGGTGCAGGCCGCCTACCGCGCCGAGCGTGGCCTCGACGCCGCGCTCTATGTCACGACGGCGACGAAGGGCGCCAGCGTCCTGACGCGCAGCGAGTACAGCGCGCTCGGCCCGGCGTGATCCCGCCGGTCGCGTTCGAACCGCTAGGTGTGCGCCACGAGGGCGTGGAGCTCGTGGCCGCCACGCTGCACGCTGCGCGCGGGCTGCGCGCCCGCGTGCTCAACCTCGGTGCCACACTGTGGTCTCTGCACGTCCCTGATGCGGTAGGTTCGCTGGCAGACGTCGTCCTCGGATACGACGATCCGGCCCAGTATGTGCACGATGCGTTCTACGTCGGTGCCGTGTGCGGTCGGTTCGCGAATCGCATCGCGAACGCGCGATTTACGCTGGACGGCACGCAGCATCGGCTCACCGCCAACCAGCACCCGCACCACCTGCACGGCGGCGCGCGGGGCTTCAATCGCGTGATGTGGGAGATGCGTCCGGTCACGCGCGACGGCTCGCAAGGCGTGGAGTTGACGTACGCGAGCCCGGAAGGCGAGGAGGGCTTCCCGGGCGCGCTGCATACGGCGGTCACGTACTGGCTGCACGACTCCGGTGCCCTCGACGTGGAGTTTCACGCCGCGGCGAGTCGCGCGACGCCGGTCAACCTCACGCAGCACAGCTACTTCAACCTGGCCGGTGCGGGGTCAATCACGGACCATTCGCTTCAGGTCCACGCGGAGCGCTACCTGCCGGTGGATGCGCGGCAGATTCCGCTCGGGCCGTTCGCGGACGTCGCCAACACGCCGCTCGACCTCCGCGGCGCTCAGCGGCTCGGACCCGTGCTCGCCAACCCGCTGCTGGGCGACGGAAGTCTCGACCATTCCTTCGCGATACGTGAGTGGAAGCCCGACGGCTCGCTGCGCCCCGCCGCAGAACTCAGCGATCCGATCTCAGGTCGCCGTCTGCGCGTGTTCACGACGGAACCGGCCGTACACTGTTACGCGGCGCGCTACCTCGAAGGCGTGCGCGGCAAGCGCGGCGTCGAGCATCGGCCGTTCGACGGCATCTGTCTCGAGACGCAGCGCTTTCCCGATTCGCCGAATCACCCGGAGTGGCCGACCACGATCGTCCGGCCCGGTACGCCGTTTACCGCGCGCACCAGATTCTCATTCGGATGACTCGCGGTACGCCGCTGCTCGGAGGCGAGCTTACCGTGCGACTCCGAGTGGGCTGAAGATCGCGTAGAGCACCATCGTCACCACCACGACCACGATGCCCGCGGTCCGCGCCGACTTCGACTGCTCGAGCGCAATCGATGTGTTGACGTTGAATGTGATGGGCTCCTTGAGCGGGCGGAGCAGCGTCAGCACCGTCATCACGAGGATGGACGCGGCAAAACAGATGGCCATTCGGTTCAAGAACTGAATGTCCGGGGCGATGAACTTGAGCGCCGGATACGCGATGACGTTCGTGAGCAGGCCCGCCACGCCGGCCTCACGCGGCGCGCGCCGCACCAGCAGGCCGAACGTGAAGATGGCGAGCACGCCGGGCGAGATGAGCCCCTGCCCTTCCTGAATGATCGTGAAGATCGAGTTCGAGATGGCGGGATTGCCCAGCTGTGGCGCCAGCACGATGGCGACAGCGGCGAAGAAGAACGTGGACCAGCGACCGACCTGCACGATTCGTTGCTCGCCAGCACCCGGCGCCAAGAGGCGCTGGTAGAGGTCCATCGTGAAGATGGTGGACGCCGCGTTGAGCATCGCCGCCAAGGAGGACACCACGGCACCGAGTAGCGCGGCTAGGATGAATCCAATCAGGCCCACGCCCTGCGGCAGCACGCCGCCAAGCAGCAGAGCGAGCGCGGTGTCGTACTTGAATCCGATGAGCTTCACCGTGCTGATCGGTTGCTCGGCGACGGCCGCCGCCTCGCGCTGTCCGGCGTTGAACACCTCCAGTTCGTTCGCGAGCAATGGCGCGACGTCATCGAACGCGAGGTCGTCCGAGGAAAACACCGCGTGCGCCGGCGGCATCGCCGCCGCGAACTCAGCACGTGTCAAGTGCACCACGAACGGATTCCGCGTGGTCTGCGCGCTACGCTTGGCCTCCGGCGTCGCGTGCACCGCGATGAGGAAGCGGCCGGCCGGCCACGTCGTCACCGACGCCGGCTCCGGCGACTCCAACACCTGCACGAACATCGACGCCGGGTTGGCCTTGGCGTACTGCGCCAGCGCCGTCGCGTTCGTGCTCCCTGCCTCGACCTGCATCTGCGCCGAGTAGAGGTTGAACGCGATCAGCCCGGGAATCACGATGCCGAGCGGGATGAGCAGCTTCATACAGGCCGCGAACACAATCCCGCGCTGCCCCTGCGCCAGCGACGAAGAGCCCAGTGTGCGCTGCGTGATGTACTGGTTGAGGCCCCAGTAGTAGAAGTTGGGAATCCAGAGCCCCAGCAGCAGCGCGGTCCACGGCAGCACGCGGTCCGCCGCGGGCAAGAACATATTCAGCCGGTTGGCGTTGAGATCGACGAAGCGCTCCATCGCGCCGGCGTCCGGTGAGAGGCGCACCATCTCGATCGCGCCGGTCGCCACATCCGACACACGGGCGGCATCGCTGGCGTTGCCAAGCGCGATGAACGCGAAGACCGTGATGATGAGGCCGGCGAGGATGAGCGCGCTGCCTTGGATCAGGTCGGCCCACACGGCGGCTTTGAGTCCGCCAGTTGCCACGTAGAGCACCGCGATGCCGCCGATGATCGCCGAGCCCAGCAGCAGCGACACGTGGTAGCCGGCGAGTCCGGCCAGCGTGCCGATGGTCAGCGCCCCCGAGTAGGTGACGGCTCCCAGCAGGAGCAAGTAGATGAGGATCGTGGCGCCGGCCATCAGCGTGCGCGCCGAGCCGTTGTAGCGCACCTCGAGGAACTCCGGCATCGTGTAGATGCCGGCCCGGAGGAAGTAGGGCAGAAATGCGAAGGCGACCACCACCAGCGTGATCGCCGCCATCCACTCGTACGACGCAATCGCCAGGCCGACGTGCGACGCCGCGTTGCCGCTCATCCCGACGAACTGCTCGGTGGAGATGTTCGCGGCGATCAGCGAGAAGCCGATCAGCCACCACGGGAGCCCGCGGCCCGCGAGAAAGTAGTCCGCCCCACTCTCGCCGGCGCGGCGGCTGCGGCTGAGGCCGACGTAGAGCACGATCGCGACGAAGGCCGCGAAGACGATGAGATCCAGGGAGCCGATGGTCATCCCGTGAATATGCCGCCACGGCCGCGCAACGGAAGTCGGCAGGTTGTAGACTTCGCCTATGCTCCGTCTCGCCTCTGCTCTCTTGGTCGGCGCGGTCTGCTGGGTCGCCGCCGCCTGCGCGCCGCTGGCCCCATCGACGACCGTGGCGGCCGTCCCTCGCGACATCCCGCGCATCGCCGTGATGGTCGCCTTCGACCTCGAACTCGTCCCGCTCCGCGCGGCAATGCAGGTCGCCGAGACCCGCGTCGTGAACGGACGTACGCACTACGTCGGCTCCCTGGCTGGCCAGCCCATCGTGCTCCTGCAGTCCGGCTACAGCATCGTGAACGCGGCAATGACCACGCAGGCCCTGCTCGACCGCTACGACATCCGCTACATCGTGTTCTCGGGGATCGCAGGCGGCGTGAACCCCTCGCTGCGCGTTGGCGACGTCGCCGTGCCCGCCCAGTGGGGGAACTATCAGGAGAACGTGTTCGCCAAGCAGACCGCACGTGGCTGGGAACCCGCGCGGGTGACGACCGAGTTCGCCAACTTCGGGATGATGTATCCGCAGGGCACCTCGGTGACCGTACGCGGCGCGCCGGCGGACTCGCTGGTGCGCCGCTTCTGGTTCCCCGTGGATTCCGCCGGGCTGGTCCTCGCGCGCCGGGCAATGCCCGACGTCGCGCTCGAGCGCTGCGCCGCTCGCAACCGCTGCGTGTCGCACAACCCACGCATCGTGGTTGGCGGCAACGGCGTGGCGGGCCCCACGTTCGTGGACAACGCGGCCTATCGCGAATGGGTGTGGGGAACGTTCCGCGCCGATGTCCTCGATATGGAAAGCTCGGCAGTGGCGGTGGTCGCCTACGAGAACCGTGTGCCGTACATCGTGTTCCGCGGCATCTCCGACCTCGCGGGCGGCGACGCAGGGGGCAACAGCGCGCGCGGATTTGGGCCGCTCGCCGCGGCCAACGCGGCCAAGGCCACCATCGCCTGGCTCGACGCACTCGGCCGCGCCGAGCGCAGCCGATGAGGCGCTACTTCGAGCTGGACCGGCTCGGGACGACCTACCGCACCGAGCTCCGCGCCGGCGTCGCGACCTTCCTGACGATGGCGTACATCATCGTCGTGAACCCAGCGATCCTCGAGGCGGCGGGCCTGCCGCGCGAGGCGTCCATCACCGCCACCATTCTCTCGGCGGCGTTCGGCACGCTCGTGATGGGCGTGTACGCCAAACGCCCGTTCGCCATCGCCCCGTATATGGGCGAGAATGCCTTCATCGTCTTCACCGTCGTGAAGGGGATGGGGTTCGCGTGGCAGACCGCACTGGGCGCCATCTTCCTGGCCGGCGTGCTGTTCACGGTGCTCACCGTGTCGGGCATTCGCAGTTGGCTGGCCAATGCGCTGCCCCGCTCGCTCAAGCACAGCTTCGCCGTGGGCATTGGCCTGTTTCTCGCGTTCATCGGCCTCAACCAGATGGGCGTCGTGTCGCTCGGCGTCCCCGGCGCGCCCGTGGCACTCGGCACGCTCAACGCGCCAGCGACACTGCTCGGCATCGGCGGCTTCGCGCTCACAGCGTGGATGCTGGCGCGGCGTGTGACCGGCGCGCTGATCATCGGCATTCTGGCGACGACGGCGCTCTCGGTGATTGCGGGCATCACGCCGCTGCCCGCCGCCGTCGTGAGCGCGCCGCCCAGTCTCGCGCCGATCTTTGGCCAACTCGACATCGCGGGCGCACTGACGCTGCAGGCGTTGCCGGTGGTGGTGATCGTGTTCGTGATGGCGTTCGTGGATACGATCGGCACGCTCATCGGGCTCTCGGCGCGCGCCGGTTTGCTCGACGCACAGGGCAATCTGCCGGACATCGAGAAACCGATGCTGGCCGATGCGGTCGTCAACATCGTGGCGCCGGTGGTGGGCACGACCACCTGTGGCGCATTTGTCGAGTCGGCGGTCGGCATCGAGGAGGGCGGGCGCAGTGGCGTGACAGCGCTGGTGGTCGCCGCACTCTTCTTGCTCTCGCTGGTGTTCGCGCCGGTCGTCACCAGCATTCCGGCACACGCCACGGGGGTCGCGCTCGTCGCCATCGGCCTGATGATGCTCGCGCCGATCGCCGAGATCGAGCGCGAGGACCAGACCGAGTGGATTCCCGCGGTGCTGACGATCGTCCTGATGAGCTTCACCTACAACATCGGCGTGGGAATGACGGCGGGCCTGCTGCTGCATCCGCTCCTCAAGGTGCTCACGGGACGCGGGCGCGAGGTGCCCGCGGCGATGTGGGTGCTGGCGGGAATGTCCCTGCTGTTCTTCGCCGTCTACCCGTACCACTGAGCGGGGCACGGGGCGAGTCGCATCGAGCACGGGACGGACGGTGTGGCGTCGGCGAGGATCATCCGTAGTTTCCCCCGAGCCACCCCCGCCGAGCGACGCCGTCCTCTTTTGTTGCAGGAGACCGTTCGATGACCCGCGTGACGTCCCACAAGCCCAATCGCCCGATCTGGTTCGAGCTAATGACGACCGACGCCGAGAAGGCGCGGGCGTTCTACCAACAGGTCCTGAGCTGGACCTACGACATCAACGGGCCGGAGTACGGCTACTACGCGCTCGCGCTCGCCGACGGTGCGCCCGCTGCGGGCGTCGGGCAGCTGCGCCCCGAAGACCAGATGCCTCCGGCGTGGACGGTCTATTTCGGGGTCACGAGCGCGGAGGACACCGCGCGTCGCATCACGGAGGCCGGAGGCCAGGTGATGGTGCCGCCGATGGATGTCGGCGACGTAGGACGGATGGCGGTGTGCCAGGATCCCACCGGTGCGGTGTTCGGGCTGTGGCAGCCGATGACGCATCCGGGTGCGATGATCCTCAACGAGCCGGGCGCGATGGCGTGGAGCGAGGTCAACACCCGCGACGCAGCAGCGGCCGCCGCTTTTTACTGCAAGGTCTTTGGACTGCGCGACGAGGTGATGGAGATTCAGGGCGCGCCGTACCATATGCTGCAGACCGCCGAGGGCCCGGCCTGCGGCGTGCTGCAGATGGATGCCCAGTGGGGGGAGATGCCGCCGCACTGGATGGCGTACTTTGCCGTGGACGACGCCGACAAGGCCAAGGGCCGTGTCGAGGCAGCCGGCGGCTCGGTGCCCTTTGGCCCATTCGACTCGCCCTACGGTCGCATTATCGTGGTCACCGATCCGCAGGGCGCGGCGGTCTCGCTGATCGCGCTTGCGCCCGAGGCACACCCGTAGGCGTACACGAACGGCGAGGTCGGGATTTCCCGGAGGAAGTCAAGGGCGGCATTCCCTTGCCCTCGCCCCCCGGACAGGGGAACTTCAAGGGGTAGGTCGCGCGGCCAGCAATGGCCGCGCGCTTTTTCCCTCCCTATCGCCCGACAATGCCCCACACTGCCGCGCGTCCCGCCGCCCCCACCTCCCACACCGCGCTCCTGGCCTGGGTCGACGAGATGGTCGCCCTCTGCCGCCCCGACGCCGTGCAGTGGTGCGATGGCTCGGAAGCGGAATACGACGCCCTTTGCGAGACTCTGGTCAAGGCCGGCACGTTCATCAAGCTGAACCCGGCCAAGCGCCCCAACTCCTACCTGGCTCGGTCGCACCCCTCCGACGTCGCACGCGTCGAGGAGCGCACGTTCATCTGCTCGGCGAACAAGAACGACGCCGGCCCGACGAACAACTGGGCGCCGCCTGCGGAGATGCGCGCGACGATGCGCGAGAAGTTCGACGGCTCGATGACCGGCCGCACGATGTACGTGATTCCGTTCTCGATGGGCCCCATCGGCTCACCGATCGCGAAGATCGGCGTGCAGGTCACGGACAGCGCGTACGTCGCGGTGAATATGCGGCTGATGACGCGGATGGGCAGTGCGGTGCTCGCCGCACTCGGCGAGGACGGGTTCTTCGTGCCCTGCGTGCACTCGGTGGGCGCGCCGCTCAAGAAGGGCCAGCAGGACGTCTCGTGGCCCTGTGCCCCGGAGATCTCCGACAAGTACATCGTGCACTTTCCCGAGACCTACGAGATCTGGTCGTACGGCTCCGGCTACGGCGGCAATGCGCTGCTCGGCAAGAAGTGTCTCGCGCTGCGCATCGCTTCGGTGCTCGCGCGCGACGAAGGCTGGCTCGCGGAGCATATGCTCATTATGGGCGTCGAGTCGCCGACGGGAGAGAAGACCTACCTCGGCGCCGCGTTCCCCAGCGCCTGCGGCAAGACCAACCTCGCGATGCTCGTGCCGCCGATGTCGATGTCGGGCTGGAAGGTCTACACGGTCGGCGACGACATCGCGTGGATCAAGAAGGCGCCGGACGGCAAGCTGCGCGCGATCAACCCGGAGGCGGGCTTCTTCGGCGTCGCGCCGGGCACCAACGAGAAGACGAACCCCAACGCGATGGCCACCATCGCGCGGAACACGATCTTCACCAACGTCGCGCTCACCGACGATGGGGACGTGTGGTGGGAAGGGATGACGGACAAGGCGCCCGCCCACCTGATTGACTGGACGGGCAAGGACTGGACGCCGGATGCCGGCCGTCCGGCGGCGCACCCGAACGCGCGCTTCACGGCGCACGCGAGCCAGTGTCCGTCCATCGATCCGTCGTGGGAGGATCCGGCGGGCGTGCCGATCAGCGCGTTCATCTTCGGCGGCCGGATGAGCAAGAATATGCCGCTTGTCTTCCAGGCCTATAACTGGTCGCACGGCGTGTACCTCGCCGCGACGATGGGCTCCGAGGCGACGGCGGCCGCAATCGGCCAGTCCGCGATGCGACGCGACCCCTTCGCGATGCTCCCGTTCTGCGGCTACAATATGGCCGACTACTTCACGCACTGGCTGAATATGGGCCGCCGCGTGAACAACCCGCCGCGGATCTTCCGCGTGAATTGGTTCCGCAAGGACGAGAACGGCAAGTTCATCTGGCCGGGCTACGGCGAGAACCTGCGCGTGCTGCGCTGGATCATCGAGCGGCTGCACGGCCGGGGCTACGCGGTCGAGAGCCCGATCGGCTGGATGCCGCGCTACGAGGACGTGGACTGGACGGGCCTCGACTTCCCGGCCGAGAAGTTCAACTCGCTGATGTCCGTCTCGCGCGAGGCCGGTCAGGCCGAGGCGCGCGACCACGAGGAACTGTTCGACCGCTTCTTTGACCGCTTGCCCAAGGAGTTCGTGTTCGAGCGCGAGCTGCTGCGGTCGCGGCTCTGGCGCAGCCCGAGTAACTGGGAGCTGGCCAAGGAAGACTAAAGGGTGGTGCCGTGACGATCTGGTACGTCGATCTGCTCTGGGGGCTGATGCTGCTCGGGGTCGCCTTATGGACCGGTTGCTGTCTCGTGTTCAACCCGGTACTCAAGAGCATCCGCGTGATGGGGATCGGCTCGGCATATGCCATCGGCGCGTGGATGCTGTACGTGCTGCCGTGGAAGGTCGCGCTGGTGACCTGGTGTCTCTTCGCCGCCGTCGGCGGCGCCGTGGCGATGTTGTACGAGCTGTGGGCGCGCAGGCGATACGAGGGGACGGGGCGACTGCCCCGGCCCCTCGTGCTCATTCAAGGATTCCTGCTGTGGCCGACGATGGTACCGGCAGCGGTGGAAGGCGTGCTTATTGACGCCGGGGTGCTGGAGCCGAGTTGGCGGGAGGGTGCCAGTCCCCGAACAGAAACTCGAGCGCCATAGGGAATCGCGCGGCCCACGCGTCCTCGGTATGCTGCGCGGCGGGGTCAATCACCAGCCGCACGCGCGTGGAGTCGTAGCCGGCATCGCGAAAGTTCTGCTCCAGTCGCCGGCTGAGCTGGAGCCACGTGCGCGCGAGATCGTCGTGCCCGCGCACCTCGCTGCCGCCCGTGCCGATGTAGACCTTCTTGACGAACGTGGAGAGCGGATCGGTATCGCGAACGACCTGGCCCATTCCCACCCAGAGCGGCGCGCTCTCGATCAACCCGTAGCCCACGAGGCCCGGTGCCGCCGTCAACGTGTGCAGCGTGATGATGCCACCGTACGACGAGCCGCCCATTCCCGTGTTCTCCGCGCCGCGCAGCGTGCGGTAGGTCGAGTCCACGAGCGGCATCACCTCGGTGGCCAGGAAGCGCGGCCACTGGCGACCCGCCGGCTCGCGCTCCGGCGGCGGTCCGCCCATCGGATCGCGGTACGGCAGGAACTCGTGCCCGCGATCGCGGCCGGCGTGGTCGATGCCGACCACGATCATCGCCGGGACGCGGCGCTCGGCGACCAACCTCCGCACGGTCTCGTCCACCTGCCACTCGCGTTTGCTCACCTCGGACAGGCAGGCATCGAAGAGGTTCTGCCCGTCCACGAGATACAGCACGGGATACCGACGCGCGGCGTTGGCGGGCGCGTCGTAGTCGTCGGGCAGCAGCACGCGGATCGTGCGGGTATTCCCGAACGTGCGGCTGGTGAGCTGATGCGTGCGGATGACGCCGGCGGCCGTACTGCGGCAGGTCTCGGTCGGCGACTGCGCGGCAGCGGAGGTCAGCGAGAGCGCCGCGGCAGCCGCGGCGACAGAGAGAGAAAGCAGTGGTCTCATCAGTACTCCTACGCGCGTGTGCACGCGACGTGTTTCAGAGGGACGATGCGGCGAGCGCGTCCCACGCCGAGCGAATGCTCGCGGCGCCCGCGCGTGGCCCGCCCGGATGCGCAAAGACGCCGCGCCCAGGTACGAATCCAAAATCCACGTGCCCAATCGCGCGATACACGAGCTCAAGCGTCTCTGCGGAATCGCTCCCGCCCGGCACCGGCAACACCGGCTTTAGCTCCCCCATCGGCTCGAGGCAGGCGCGCAGGTTCTCTCGCACCTCGTCGGCGTCCGTCATCATTCGCGGACCAAAGCCCGGCATAATCACCGCGTCCGCGCCCGCCAGTCGCTGCAACTTGGTCAGCACCCGCGTGTGCACGCCGAAGCCCGGCACCCGCGACATCGCGGCAATCAAGGGAAAGTGCGCGAAGATCGGCACGCGTGCGTGCCCACGCAGCATCCGCAGCGCGCTCAATCCCACGGGCAGCACGTTGAGGAGCAGCGCATCGGCCCCCGCGGCTACTGCCACGTCGTGCTGCGGCAGCAGCCGTGCGACCTCATCGGTCACGTTCGCCAGATACATCCGCGGCACGCCTGTCTCGCGCTCCACGCGCGCGCGCGCGGCCCCGAGCAGCGCGGCGCGATCCGCCAGCGGCGAACTCGGCACGTCGGCCAGCAGCTCGTCGTCCTTCACGATGTCGAGCCCGCCGCGTAACGCTTCCTCACCCAACGCCGCAAAGGCGTCCGGCGCGAGTCCGAGGTTGGGCTTGATGACTCCGAGGAAGATGGGACGCCCGTATGCGTTGAGCCGAGCGCGGATGCCGGCGATCCCAAACCGCGGTCCCTCGAACTGGGCGAGGAACGCGGCGGGAAACCGAATGTCCTCGAGCCGCACGATCGGAATATTCGGCACGAAGAACACGCCCTCGCCGAGCACGGCGGAGAGGAGGTTCGGGATCCGCGCGCCGAAGTTCTCGGTCGGGTGTGCGATCGTGACACGGCAGACGTGCACCGGCCCCGCGCCTGCACCGTGCACGGCGAGCGAGAACCCAGATGTGGCCTCGGCCTCCAGCTCGACGACGCGTGCCGCGTGCCGGGGACGGAAGTCTTCAGCCACCCCAGGCCGCTGCCACTGCGCCGTGGACTGCTCGCTGGCGAGATGCGCCGCAGCAACCCGCGGGTCACCCGAACACTCGAAGCGATAGTCGAGCTCTAGGTATCGCTGCGTGTCGAGCGAGCCCCGCGTGGCGAAGAACGAGGCGACGTCCTCAGCGTTCACGGCGAGATGAGATGCAGGTGGATCTCGCGTCGCTCCCGCGGACCGTCGAGCTCGACGAGAAAGAGCGACTGCCACGTGCCCAACATCAGCTCACCGCCCTCGACCGGGATAGACTCTGAGGCCGGCATCAGGAGCCCGAGCAGGTGGCTGTGCGCGTTGGCGCGACCGTCCACGGTGTCCTGGTTGTGGGCATACGTCGCCGCGGCCGGTGCCAGCCGCGCCAGGAACGCGACCATATCGTCCTGCAATCGCGGCTCGCGCTCGTTGCGGGTGATGCGTGCGGTCGTATGAGGCGAGCTCACCGTCAGCAGTCCGTCGCGGGTTCCGCGCACGCGCACCCAGACGCGAACGCGCTCGGTGATGTCCACGAGCTCAATCGGCGCCTGCGTCTCGACGCTCAGCGTTCCGCGCGTGATCGGCATCGGCGAAAGCTCGCCTGCCAGCCGCGGGCGCGCCATCACTTCTCCGAAACCGCACGCGGCGATATCGTGTCGGGACGATGCCGAGCGTTGCGCCCCACTCCTCCGCACTCGCGCCGATCGGCGTGTTCGACTCCGGCGTCGGCGGCCTCTCGGTCCTGCGGGCCATCCGCTCGCGGCTGCCAAGCGAGCCACTCCTGTACGTCGCGGATTCAGGACACGCGCCGTATGGTGACCGCGACGTCGCCTACATCCGAGACCGCGCCATCGCGATCGTCGGCTTCCTCGTTGCCAAGGGAGCCAAAGAAGTCGTGGTTGCGTGCAACACGGCGACGGTGGTCGCGATTGAGGCGCTTCGGGCCCAGTTCGAGGTGCCCATTGTCGCGCTCGAGCCGGCCATCAAGCCGGCGGTCGAGGCGACACGCTCCAAGGTCATCGGTGTGCTCGCCACGACGCGAACGCTCGAGAGCCCAGCAGTGACGCGGCTCGTCGCGCGATTCGGCTCGGCGGCGCGCATCGTCCTCCAGCCCTGCCCTGGCTTGGTCGAAGAAGTGGAGCGCGGCACGATAGACGAGGCGGCGACCACCGCGCTGCTCGAGCAGCTCCTCTCTGCCCCGCTGGCGGCCGGCGCAGACCAGCTCGTGCTCGGCTGCACGCACTACGCGTTCCTGCGGGACCGCATCCAGGCCATCGTGGGGCCTGGGGTCACGCTCCTCGACTCCGCCGACGCCGTGGCGCGGCAGACGGAGCGTCGGCTCCCCTACGCCTGCGACGCCACGGACGGAGGCGATCGCGTCGAGTTCTACGCCAGCGGTAATCGCGCGGCGCTCGCGGCACGGATCGAGGCGCTCTGGGGCGCCTCGATCACGGTGCACGCGCTGCCGGTGTAGCGACCTACTTGCCCTGCGCGAGCTGCAAGAGCGCCGGTGCCGCTCCAAGCGCCCACATCACAGCGGCCGCTACGTAGGCCTTCGACTTGTCGACTTTGGCCGCGTAGACGAGACCGATCGCAATCAACGCCGTGGTCCACAGCGTGAACAGGTCGAGCCGACCGATCAGGTTGTAGATGCCCTGAGCTCCGCCCGGGTCGACGAACCGCCCCACGCCAAACGAGAACTGGTAGCGGCCGGTGTAGGCCGAGGTGTCCATCACCATCGACTGCACGATGACGAGGACCGCCTCGAACACCTTCGGCAGGTACGAGAGCGATGCGATCATCACGCCGGTGCCGTAGCTGAGCTCGCCCCCGAAGATCTTGCCCACCAGCCACACACAAAGGCCGAGCAGAAGCAGGACGACCGGCATAAACAGCATCGGCCCGATGGCGAAGCCCTTCTCCATCGTGGACCGCACGTTCTCGAGCTGTTCGCCCGTCATATTGGGCTGGTCGCGGGCCAGGTCGGCCATCGCGCGCGCCATCTCCGCGTCCATCACGCCCTGCATCGCGCCGAGCGAGACGTAGACCGCGATGGCCAGCAGCGCGGTGACGATGAAGTACGCCGACCAGAGCGACTGGCCGGCCCGCCGCGAGAAGACCGCTTTGGGCGAGAACAGCACGTCCACCAGATCCTCGATGACCGAGGACTTATCGACGGACGGTGCAACAGGAGGTTCGCCGTGTGTCATTTGCGCGTTGGGTTGGGGGGAACGCACGAGAGGGGCCGCACCGTGAAAGATGCGACCCCCCTCGCCCACCCAGCAACTGCGCGCTTAGTGCGGGCGGCGCGGTTGCTGCCCACCGTGAGGCGCCTGCATCATCGCCCGACCGAGTCGACCGCGCCCCTCTCGCATTCCCCGCTCGAAGCCGCGGCGCTCGGCCTGGATCTCCCGCCACTTGCCGCGCTGCGCCTCCGTCAAAATCCGCTCCGCCGCCACCCGCGCAGTGGAGTCGCGCTGCTGCAGGGCCTGGATCTGCGGACGCACGCGGGCCATCCGCTCCTCGTTCGCGCGCCGCATCGCCGCGCGTTCGGCCGAGTCCGGGCGATCGCCACGCCGCATCCGGGCCTGCATCGAGTCGCGCATCGGCGCGACCTGCGCACGCACCTTCTCACGCTCGGCCCAGAGCACGCGTTCGATCGAGTCCAACTGCGCGACCTGACGCGGCGTCAGATCCAGCACGCGGCGCGCATTGAGAATCTGGGTCACGCCGCCGGCGCGCGGCATCGGCGCCTCACGCATCGCACCGGCGCGCGGCATCGCGTCGCCGTGCGGCATCGGGCCCGGTCGGGGGCCTGCGGCTCCGCCCGGACGGCCTTGTGCAGCCAGCGCCAGCGGCGCGGCAAGAAGAATCAGGGACAACAGCTTCGAGGCACGCATTGCGAACTCCTGTGATGAACTGGACGGTGGGGGCACCGTGGTCACCTCGGAAGACGCCGGCCGCCGAGAGATGTTAAGCTTCTCCTCCCTATGCCCGCCTTTCACGAGACTCCGCGATTCCCCCGCGGCTTTCGCTGCGCCAGCCGCAATGTCGGGTTAAAGCCTGACGCAAAAGACCTGACACTGTTCGTCAGTGACGTGGAGGCGGCGGCCGCCGCGATCTTCACGCGCAATCACTTCCCCGGCGCCCCCGTCATCGTGGGTCGCGAGACCATCAAGGCCGGACGCCTCCGGGCGATCATCGCGAACAGCAAGTGCAGCAACGTCGCCACGGGCGCGACCGGAGTCGCCAACGCCCGGCGAATGGCGGCGGCCGCCGCGCAGGAGCTCGGCACGTCCGCCGATCGCGTGCTGGTTTCGAGCACGGGGGTCATCGGCGTGCAGCTCCCGATCGAGAAGATCGAGCGCGGCGTCGTCGGAATGTCCGCGGACCTGCAGCTGGATCCGCTTGTCGGGGCCGAGGGCATAATGACCACCGACACGTTTCCGAAGGCCCTCTCGCTGTCCGTCGGCGACGCGACCATCACCTGGGTCGCCAAGGGATCAGGGATGATCGAGCCCAATATGGCGACGATGCTCGCGTACATCTTCACGGACGCGGCGCTCGACGCGGAGACGCTCGACCGGCTGCTGCGCGAGGCCGCGACGCGCTCGTTCAATATGCTGAGCGTGGACACGGACACATCCACGTCAGACACCTGCGCCATTCTCGCGAACGGGCTCGCGGGCGCGGTGGACGAAGCCGCGTTCCGCGAGGCGCTGATCGCCGGCTGCATCCGGATGACCGAGACGCTGGGGCGCGACGGTGAGGGCGCCGAGCATCTCGTGCGCGTGACCGTGCGCGGTGCGCTGAACGACCGCGAGGCGCGCTTCGTCGCCAAGTCGGTCCTCAACTCACCGCTGGTGAAGACGATGGTGCACGGCGCCGACCCCAACGTGGGGCGCCTGCTGATGGCCGTCGGCAAGTGCTTTGACTGCACGATTCGTCCCGACGCGACCGACGCGTGGATCAACGGCCACCAGGTCGTGCGAGGCGGCGAGCGGCTGGGGTTCGAGGACGGCGTGGTGCGGGCCGCGTTGGCGGCCGAGGTCGTGGACCTCGAAATCGCGCTGGGCGTAGGCGACGCGCGCGCCGTGGCCTACGGCTGCGACCTCACCAAGGGCTACATCGAGGAGAACGCGTCGTACTACTCGAGCTGAGCGCGCTGCTTCTCGCGCTCGGCCATCAGCTTGGTGACAAAGCGCTGGCCCTCGGAGATGCGCTCGACTTCCAAGGCAATCGCGTCCACGCCGTCCTCAAGCCGACGGAGGCGCTCCACGGCCTCCTTGTCGAGCGGCGGCGGCGGTGCGCTCAGCCGGGTCCCGCGCTTCCAGATGTTGCGCGCCAGCGCGAGCGCCATCGGCGCCATCACGAACAGCGTGAAGATGATGGCGATGGGGGTCAGTTCGAGATTCCGCGGCAACCCGACGATCGGTGGTTCCGCGCTCGTGCTGCTCAGCCACTGCCCCGGCGCCTGCGCAATCAACGCGCCGGTGCGCGCGATCTCGCCCTCGATCGCGAGGATGCGGTCGTCGAGTAGTTTGAGCCGGGCCTCGAGTCCCGGACGCTCGGCGGCGGTGGCCGTCTCGAGCTGATCCACCACACGGTTGCGGCGCCCGACGGCGGAGTTGAGCTGGTTGGACAATTCCTCGCGCTGCCCACGCAGCGCGGCCACTTCGAGCGGGTTGCTGGGAACGGTCTGAATCGCCGAGGTCGGCGGAGGCTCGGGCGTCGGCGGCGGCTGGGGGACGGGCGGCGTCGGCGCGTTGGTCTGTTGGACTGGGCTCATACCTCAATAGTACGGCACGGCGGCGTCGCTGGTGTCAGACGGCGTGGCTGCGTAGGCTTCTCTGATGCGCACGGGTCTCGAGATCGCGGTCATCGGCGGAGGCATTGCGGGGCTGTCGGCCGCCTGGCGCCTCTCCACGCATCATCGGGTGACGCTCCTCGAACGGCACGAGGTCGCGGGGATGGACGCCCACTCGCTCGACCTCGAACACGACGGCGGCACACATCGTATCGATGTCCCGCTGCGCGTGCTCTACGAGGGCTACTATCCGACGCTGATCGCCCAGTATCACGAACTCGGCGTGCAGCTCGAGCGCACCAACTACGCCGGCTCCTTCAGCACGCTCGGCGGCCCCGCGTACTACCGCTACGCCAACTGGCTCGTCGCCGGCCGGTCGGTTCCGCTGCCGGCAGCCCCGATCGGACTGCAGGCGCTGCGCATCAACCGCGATATGCTGCGATTCTACCGGCGCGCCCGCGCGGCGCTCGGCGCGCTGCAGGACAGCGAGGAACCGCTCGGGAGTTGGCTCGACCGCGCCCGGTTGAGTGCGGAGTTCTGCGAGGGATTCCTTATCCCCACCTTCGCAGCCGTCTGCACCTGTAGCACCGCAGCAGTGCGGGCCTACCCGGCGCGGGTCATCCTCGACTATCTGACGCGCGGACTCACGTTCGGCGGCGTGCGCCGCGTGGTGCTCGGCACCCGCGAGGTGGTGCATCGCCTGACGGAGCCCGTCGCGGAAGTGCGCTGCGGCGCGCGCGTCCACGGCATTCACCCCGCGCCGGACGGCGTGCGCGTGCGCTGGGACGGCGGCGAACGCCGCTTCGACCACGTCGTGGTCGCGACGCAGGCGAACCAGGCCGCCGCGATGCTCGACGCCGGATACCGCCGCGAGCGCGACGCACTCGCCCGGTTTGGCTACGAGACCAGCGAGGTGATCGTGCACACCGATGCGCGGCTCGCGCCGCGCGACCGCGCGCACTGGGCACCGGTGAACCTCATTACGAGTGACGCACACGACAAGCCGATGGCGACCATCTGGCTGAATCGCGTACAGCCGGCGCTGCGCGCGGGCGCGCCGGTCTTCCAGACTTGGAACCCGATCATCGAGCCGCGCGCGGACGCCATCCGCGCACGCGCGCGATTCGAACGTCCGGTGGTGAATGCGGCGTCGCTCGAGGGCGCGCGCACCGTACGACTGCTGCAGGCCCAGCACGGGCGCCGCCTGTGGTTCTGCGGCAGCTACCTCGGACCGGGCATCCCGCTCCTCGAGAGTGCCGCGCGCACGGCAATGGATGTCGCGCAGGCCATCAACGGCGCCGACGGAGCAATGCACCTGGCGGCACCGTTGATTCGGCCGGCGTAAGTTCGCGCGCGATAGCGCGAGTCAGGCGCGCAACGCGGCGTGCGCACGCTCGGCCTGCACGAGATGGCGCTTCTCGTGCAGCACCACGATGCGGAGCGCAGAGTACGCATCGTAGAAGACGCCCGCCTTGAACGGCGACTCGACGCGCACCGCATCGATGGCGAGGCCGCGAGCGGCGCTCACGAGCGCCTCTTCCTCCTCGAGCCACGCGAGGAACTTGCGCCGCACGTCCTCGCGTGCGAGCTCGGCCCCGGGCACAAACGGCGGCGGTGTGCGCACCTTGCCGAGCTTGAAGCCAGCGATCTGCTTCACCGGCCCCATTGTCGCGGCAAGCATCCGGCCGACCAGCGTGCCGCGGTATCGTGCCCGCGACATCGGCGGCAGTCGCTTGGCCTCGTCGAGCGCCGCGCGGATCGCCGACGTCATCGCGGCGGACGTGAGATTCAGATGGGCGATGCACTCCGCAACGGACCACGAGGCCGCGTCGGGCCGGCGCGCCCAATTCGCCTCGGAGACGCGGCCGTCGAGTGCAGTGAAGCGACTGCGCACCTCTCCGATGCAGCATTGGATTCGGTGGAGTTGCATCGAATGTGAGTGTCCCATCGAGCCAACAAATCCCGGTGACGAGGAGGTGTGAGGAATAGTAACCGGGCCCACGTCGGCCATAGGCAGAGAACATTCTGGAGGCCGCGATTCACGATAATCGCGATTCAGCCGAGAACGTAGCGGCCGAGCTGCCGACGTACCACGCCGAAGGGCTCTGGTGCCGTCAGGGCTCCAGCGGATCGCCGGCCGTCGACGATGCGGCTGCCGCGTCTCGACAGCGCGGATACTGAGAATCGGAGAACACCACGATGGTTACGCGCGCGGTACCGGGACCCTCCGCGATTCCCCTCAAGGCCACACGTCGCCAGTCCGACACAAATCCGGCCGCGGGTCTCCGAGCCGAGGCGTACGCGCCCACCGCTCGAAGTGCGAGCACACTCGTGACCAGGGGAGCACGCGGCCATACGCCCAGCGACGCGCGATCCGCGGAGTTGCGCAAGGGAGCCGTCAGGGAATGGCTCCCGCCTTACGCGGAGCCGCCCCCGCGCCGCTGTCGGATGCGATACTGCCCGCTCCAGCGAGATGGACTCGGCGCCTCCACCCCAGAATCTCATCGGAGCCAATGAGTCGTGCACGAACTACATCATTGCTTATTGAAATGCCGTCGGCACCTACGGTGATGACTCGATCCACAATAAGAACCTGCGGGAGCGCGTGGTGCCCGGGTGTATCTCTCCAAATCCACTTCGTCGCTCCCTGTGAGATCCAATTGCCTCCGAGTTGCACCTCGTCAAACGGCCCAAAATCGTGCAAGAAACGCGCGCCCTCCTCAAGCGACCAATCGAAGGCCACCCCGACTCGAGCGGCGGTACCGCCTGAGAGCCGCGCGTCAGCAGTGACTGCCGCGACCAAGCTCCGAAAGCTGTCAGGCAATCCCTTCACACGCGACGCCCCACACGCGCTGTCACCGATGAAGACAATCAGCGTCTCTGCTCCCGAGCGAACCTGGCCACGCCGACCGAGCGAATCGGACAGCTGCAATCGTAGGAAACTGGCGAGCGTGCCCTCAGACGCGGCGGCGCCACTGGAGGAGTGCCAAAGACCCGCCAGCAGAAGAAGCGCCACGGTCGCTGAAGGAAGAAGTTTTGATGGCACGCGGTACCTCCCGTGTCAACGTTCCACACGAAACCGAGTCAGCCGGAGTTCCCAACCCTCTTCGGTCTCATAGCTCACAACCAGGCTGCCGTCCCGCACCGCTCGAATGAAGGGAATGTCCTGTTGCCTCGCTAGGAGCCTTCCGTCGGACTTTCGGTAGAGAAATGTCTGAATCGCTGCGTACTGCACGTCCTGTCTCCTCGGATCTTCGAGGCCCGTTTGAGCCACCAACAAGTCCCGTCCAACGACGTGCAAGGAGATCACGCGATGGTAACCGCTGGGTGGTGACTCAAAGCGTACGCCGTTTGAAAGCCCGTGCATCAGGACGGGTGTGAATCCATCGATAGCTCGCGACCAGACGATGGTTCCGGAAGCGTCGATCAGCCGCACCTCACCAAGGAACGCGGAAGCGACATAGACGTGTGAATCGTCTGGACTGCAGACCATCGGACCGGCATTCAGAGTCTCCACAGCGGCCGGAATTGCTGAAGAGAACGGCGGTCCGAACGCGCGCCCGCTGCGGCCAACGGTGTCGATCGCCTGGAACGCTCCGGTCTCGTGGACGCCGCGAAGCAACGTCTCCCCTCCCGACCATTCACAGGCGTCGAAATACGCATCGTGGTGTCGCGTCGTGCGGACGAGTCGGGGCACGGAGGAAGCACTCACCTCGAACACTGAGACTCGTCTCAAGGCAACGTCGTGGACCGCGAAGGCGTCCTTTCCGACTGCCCAAGCGCGCCTCAGAACGCGATACTCGCCCGGACCACTTCCAAATCGTCCAACGGTGTGCGCCATACGACCGGAAACGCCGTGTACAGAGATGCGTTTCAGGTGATCGTCGACGACCACGGTCATTCCGTTGCCAAGGATAGCGACCGACGTCACGGCGCCAAACCCTGACTCGGTTGATGCCTCCGGCACCCGGAGCACGGCCTGAACGTCCATCAGAACGATCTTCTGAGCCCCGACTGAGAAAGCCGGCCCTCCGGTGAGCACCGATGCAATCGCGCTTGCCGTCGCGATTCGCCTACAGTATGAGGGTTGCATCCGCCTGACTCGCGGACTTGGTGTTCGGGGCGGGAGCCACCGGAACTCCCGCCCACGCAAGGGCTTCAGACTGGACGACGTGACCAGCTTCTCACTCCACCGCGCAGAACGAGGTCGTGCAGATCGTTCCCGTCTCGTTCACAGAGCACTTGTAGTTCGAATCCCACTCACAGCGTCTCACCCCGTCGCACTTGACGTTCGGACAGGCGCGGCGCATCGAGGCCGCCTGGGCCGGTCGCTGCGGCGTGAACGCGAGTGCCGCGAGAATCAAGAAAACCACGGTTGAGAGCACAGCTGAATGGTTGCGCTTCATTGTGTGTCTCCAGCGTGAGATCGTGAGTGCACCCCCGCGTCCAGTGGGAGGGCGCACAGCCACCGTAGTCATCCAGTTTCAGGCTGTCAATACTGACTTTCTGTGCCTGTCATATTAATGTTCGACCGTTAATGGCTATTATGTATTGTCTCTGGCCATCGCGCGTTCATCATACTTTCATCTCGGTGGAGGACCGATGAGGACGGCTTGCGTGCGGTGAGTGATGAACCGTTGGCAGGAACCGCACCTGTCGGGTCAGCCGCCGAATGCGAGCTCGCGCGCGTGTTGGTGGGGATCGTCGGCGAAGGGAAAGTCCGTCGGCCTCGGCAGCGCGGTCGTCCAGATGGACTCAGAAGGCAGCGCCGCACGCCCTGTTCACGCCGGACGCGACCGGAGTTTTCTCTCAGGGCGGCTCGAAGCAGCGTCGAGAGCAGGCGCTCCGCCGCGGGCTGCAGTGGCCCGTGTGTCCCGAGAAGCGAAGTCGATCGCTGCCTCGGCGTACGAGATCAGGTGCGCCGCCGCCGTCCAGTCGTCACGGACGGATTGTTGCTGTGAGTGACCTTCGGTGGACCCACACGCCGGAGATCGTGCAAGCCACGAAAGGCCTCTCCGGTCACAAGCAATAGGTTCGGTCCGAGGCCGGCGCCCGGTTGAGACTTGTCCTGGGTGTTCCCAGACCCTTGGGCGTCGCCGCGAGAATGCCTCGCGGTCCCCAGCGCCGTGCGGCTATGCCCGGTGCACTAGCTTTCTCGAGTCATCGCCCATCGCCGCGCGTTACGCCTGGCGCGTTCGGGCGCGATCTGGTCCACGTGTTTTATCCACGGCCAATGACGCTCCGCAGTGCACGCAGAAGCGCGCGGCTCCAGCCTCGACCGGCTCGCCGCAGCCGGCACAGGCGCCGCCAAGGTGGCGGCCGCAGTCCGAACAGAAAACGGCATCGGACTCCGGGCGCGGCCCGTGCTCCGGGCACGTCGCGCGGCGCTCCTTGAAGCGCGCAATCAACACCTCCGCGGGATCGGGCGCATCCGCGACGATGCCCGAGGACGCCTCGCGCGACCGAAGCTCGGCCAGCGCCAGCGGCGTGTACGTGGCTTTCAACGCTGCGTAGTCCTCTGGCGACAGCTTGCCGGTGGCCTGATCGAATTCGATCTCGCGGAGGGCGTCGATCGCGCTCGACTCCTCGGGCAACTCCGGCGCCGCCTCACCGCGCGCGATCGTCGCGCCGCGCACGAGCGGTAGCATCACGTACGCGAGCGCGGTCACGGCCAACAACGTCCCGACAATCAAGGCGGTCACGCTAGCCGTCCTCGCGGAGCGCCCGCGCGAGGCGTTCCATCTCCTCGCTCGACGCGTCCGGCGTGCTGGGCGAGGCGCTTGCCGAATCCACGGTTCGTGCTGTCGTCGCCTGCGTCGACCACCGGCGCAGCATCATCGTCAGCAACAGCGCACCAGTCGCCATCACGATCCCCGGCGCCACATAGCCCACAATGTTGAAGCCTTCCTTGACCGGCGCGGTGAGCGCGACCTCGCCGTAGACGTCTACAAACGCCTGCTTGATCTCGTCAGCCGTGTAGCCGCCGGCCACGAGCCGGATCACGTCGCGATGCATCGCCGGCGAAACACCGCAGGTGAAGTCCGTCGTGCGACAGGTGTACACGTCGAGCGTGCAGGTGCACTGACACTTGAGCTGCTTCTCGAGCGCATCGCGCTCGAGGTCGCTCATCGACGGAGCCGCACCTGGCTTGTCGGGACGCGCGACCGGGCGATACGCGCCCTGGTTCATCGGCGTGAAGCTCGACTGCTGCTGCGCGCCAAGCGCTCGGGCAGCGACCGCTGCACCGAGCCCACCCACGCCGAGCAGGAACTCCCGACGGTCCAGCATCAGACGCCCGCCGCCTCGGCGTGCTGCGGAGCCAACTGCGTGCGGTATCCGCCTTGGCGCTCGCGCTCCGCCTGCGGCCACATCACGATGCCGCCGCCAATCGCCATCAGGATGCCACCCAGCCACACCCAGGCCACCAGCGGATTGAAGTTGATCCGCACCTCGGCGCGGTCGCCGATCGTGCCCGCGAGCACGAGGTACACATCCTGCTTGGCGAGCGAGAGGATGCCGACCTCCGTAGACGGCTGGAACGTCGGATTGCCGCGCGCGTCGAAGTGCTGCCGCTTCTCGCTGGTGAGCATTGGGAACCGTTGGCCACCCGACTCCACCTGCAGCGCCACCGCCTCGACGTCGCGGTTGAGCGCCTTGAAGCGCGAGATGCCGTCACTCGTGAACGTCCACTCGCGCCCGTACGGATCCTTGGTCGTAAAGACCTGGCCATCGGTGAGCGTGACGTCGTGCTCGGACTTGAACGCCATCCCCGCGAACGCGGAGAAGAGAATGACGACGCCCGCGTGCACGATGTAGCCGCCGTACCGACGCCGGTTGCGCGCAATGAGGTTCACGAACGCCATCACGATGTTCTCACCGTGCATCCGCATCCGCGCCCCGACGCCCTTGTAGAACTCCTGCACGATCGTGCCAGAGACGAACGCGCCGAGTCCCCACGCCATCAGCGGATACAGCGAACGCACGCCGAGCACGAACAGCGCCGCCGCGGCGACCACGCCGACGAAGGCCGGTCCCGCGAACTGGCGCCGGATGTTCTTCACCGACGCCCGACGCCACGCGATCAGCGGACCGATGCCGGTCAGCGCCAGGAGCAGCAAGCCCAGCGGCACATTCACCGTGTTGAAGAACGACTCTCCGACCGTGATCTTCGAGCCGCGCACGGCCTCGCTGAGAATCGGGAACAGCGTGCCCCAGAGCACGCTGAACGCGATGCCCACAAGCACGAGGTTGTTGTAGAGGAATGCCGCCTCGCGCGAAATCATCGCCTCGAGCTCGGCCTTCGACTCCAGATCCTTGAGCCGCATCGCCACGAGCCACACCGTCAGCACCAGCGCCGCGACGAGGAAGATCGCGAACCAATGCCCGACATTGCTCTGCGCGAACGAATGCACCGATTGGATCACGCCCGAGCGCGTGATGAATGTGCCGAGGATGCTGAGCAGAAACGTCGAGACGACGAGCACGACGTTCCACTTCCGCAGCATCCCGCGCTTCTCCTGGATCATTATCGAGTGCAGGAACGCGGTGCCCGTCAGCCACGGCAGCAGCGACGCATTCTCCACCGGATCCCACATCCAGTAGCCGCCCCAGCCGAGCTCCACGTAGGCCCACCACATTCCGAGCACGATGCCCAGCGTGAGGAACACCCACGAGATCAGCGACCACTTGCGCACCGCCCCCAGCCACTCGGCGTCGAGCCGCCGCGTGATGAGCGCGGCGATGGCAAAGCCGAACGGGATCGCCGTCGCGACGTAGCCGAGGTACAGCATCGGCGGGTGGATGGCCATCGCCGGGTTCTGTAGCTGTGGATTGAGTCCGCGGCCGTCCGGCGGCACCCACTCGAGGCGCTCGAACGGATTCGACGCGATCACCGTCGCCGCCACGAAGAAGAGCAGCACCGCCGCGTTGGTCCCGGTCACCCACGGCATCAACGCACGGTTGCTCCGACGATTCGTCCAGGTCGCCGCCGCGGCATAGCTCGCGAGCACGAGGCACCAGAAGAGCATCGAGCCGGCCTGGCCGCCCCAGAACGCCGAGATCTTGTAGACCGTCGGCAGGTTGGCGCTCGTGAACGAGGCCACGTAGCGCAGCGAGAAGTCACTCGTGAGCAGCGCCGTCCACAGGCCGGCGGAGGCGAGCACCACGAAACCCGTGGTGGCGTACAGACCGCGCTCACCGGAGACAATCAGGTCATCGCGCCGCAACCAGCCGCCAGCAAACGAAAGCGTCACCGCCCAGATGCCCATCAACAGGGCGATCCAGAGCGAGAGTTCACCGACGAGGATCATCTGTGGGGCTTCGCGCTGTCTCCGTACGACTGCCGCATCGCCTCGTAACCCTCGGGCGCCTCCTCGTACCGCGACGCGCACTTGGCGAGCAGCGTCGTGGCCTGGAAGGTGCCCGTTTGGTCGAGGCGCCCCTCGACCACCACCTCGACGGAATCCGAGAAGGTGTCGGGGATGATGCCCTTGTAGACCACGGGATACGTGGCCGAGCCGTCGGTCATCTGGAAGGAGACCATTCGCCCGGACGCATCGCGCACCACGGTACCCGGCACGACGCGCGCGCCGACCTTCACGCCGGTCCCGATCATCGAGGGATCGGCCGCGACCTTTGCCTCAAGCTCCGCGGGCATCAGGAAGTAGACGCCGGTGTCTTTGATCGCGCCGGCCATCAGGACGCCCGCCGCGCCGAGCACGACGGCGCCGCCAAGCAGGAACTTCGTTCGTGGGTGCATCACTGGCTCCGAGTGGAACGCTCTGCATTCAATATAGCGGGCGCACCGCGACTGCCCTACCGATCCACCTGCCGCATCAGCACGGCGCCGGTACCGGTCCCGGCGGCATCGGCGGCGATGTCCTTCCACGAGAAGTACTTGCCGACCGCGCGATCCACGAACTCCTTCGTGAATCCCACGCCCACTGTCAGCCCGGCCGCTGCGCCGGAGGCCGAGGCGTAGTCCGCGCCGTTGGCCCGTAGCACCGAGTGCGACAGCGACTGAATCACCGCCGAGCCCGCGAAGTGGTACAGCTTGTCGCGCCCGAACCATTCATCGTCCGGCCGCGGCCGCTCCGGAGCGCCGCCAAACTGCCACGACGCCACGAATACGATCCACGCGTGCCTCACGCGTCGTCCCGGTCACGAGCCCAGGCAACCGCCGCGCGGACCGCGCGGCGCCAGCCGCCCAGCCCCTGACGCGCGACGTTCGGCGCACGCGCCGGCGTGAACCGACTGAACGTGCGGGACGCGTGAAACGCCTCTGCACTCGGCCACACGCCCGCCGCGATGCCCGCGAGTCCCGCCGCACCGAGCGCGGTGGTCTCGACAAGGTCCGGACGCTCCACAGGCACGCCCAACACATCGCTCTGGAACTGCATCAGCCAGTTGTTCTGCGCCGCACCGCCGTCCACGCGCAACACATCGAGCGGCGCACCGCTCGCGCCCCGCATTGCCTCGAGCACGTCCGCCGTGCCGTACGCCATCGCCTCCAGTGCCGCACGCACGAGATGCTCGCGCGAGGTGCCGCGCGTGAGTCCGACGATCGTCCCGCGCGCCTCCGGCTCCCACGCCGGTGCACCCAGCCCAGTGAGCGCCGGCACGAAGTACACACCGTCGTTGCGCTCGAGCGCCTTGGCCATCGCCTCGGTCTCGCTCGCCTTGGACACGATGCCGAGCCCGTCGCGCAGCCACTGCACCGCCGCGCCCGCGATGAAGATGCTCGCCTCCAGTGCGTAGGCGACCTCACCGCTCGGTCCGCAGGCCAGCGTCGTGAGGATGCCCTGCCCGCCCACCGGACGCGCTTCGCCCGTATGCAGCAGGAGAAACGCCCCGGTCCCGTACGTGTTCTTGCTCGTGCCCGCGGTCCAGCAGCCCTGACCAAACAGCGCCGACTGCTGATCGCCGGCGACGCCGCGAATCGGAATCGCGTGGCCCAGGTGCTCCGCCGCGGCCACACCGAAGTCCCCGCTGGACGCGCGCACCTCTGGCAGCACCTCCGCAGGCACGCCGAACAGCGCGCAGAGCTGCTCGCTCCACTGCCGCGCGTCGATGTCAAAGAGCATCGTCCGCGACGCGTTCGTGGGATCGGTCGCGTGCACGGCGCCATTGGTCAGCTTCCAGACGAGCCAGCTATCGATCGTCCCCGCGGCGAGGCGCTCGGGCGCGATGCCGCGCGCCCGCTCGCGGAGTAGCCACTCGAGCTTCGTTCCACTGAAGTACGGATCCGTGACGAGCCCGGTCGCCTTGTAAATCGCCGCGCTCTGTCCGGCATCGCGGAGTTCCTGGCAGCGACGCGCGGTGCGACGATCCTGCCACACGATCGCCTTCTCGACGGGCCGACCCGTCGCGCGATCCCAGAGCACGATCGTCTCGCGCTGGTTGGTGATACCGATGGCCTCGGGCACCACGCCCGCCGCAGCCAGCGCCTCCCGCGCCGACTCCATCGTGCGGGCAAAGATCTCCTCCGCGTCGTGCTCCACCCACCCCGGCTGCGGAAAATGCTGTGTGATCTCCCGGTACCCACGACCGACCACGCGCCCGTCCTCAGCGATCACGAGGGCCGTGGATCCGGTGGTGCCTTGGTCAAGCGCGAGAACGTGTCGCACGGGTCAGGCCGGTGGGAGGGTGATCGGCGTGTGATCGAAATGATACGGCGCGCAGAGCACGCCCTGCTCGGTCACGATATGCGAAATGAGTGCGGCCGGCGTCACGTCGAACGCCGGGTTGTACACGCTCACGCCCTCAGGCGCGATGCGTTGCGCGCCAAGGTGGGTCACTTCGTCCGCGTGCCGCTGCTCGATCTCAATCTGCGCGCCCGTCGGCGTCTGCGGATCCACCGTGCTGCTCGGCGCCACCACGATGAACGGTACGCGATGGTGCCGCGCGAGCACCGCGAGCCCGTAGGTGCCGATCTTGTTCGCGGTGTCGCCGTTGGCGGCAATGCGATCGGCGCCGACGAGCACGAGATCGATGCGCCCCGCGGCCATCAGGCTGGCGGCCATCCCATCCGCAATCAGCGTAACGGGCACACCAGCGCGCCCGAGCTCCCACGCCGTCAGCCGCGCCCCTTGCAGCAGTGGGCGGGTCTCATCGGCGAAGACCTCGACGGCCATCCCCGCGGCGTGCGCGGCGTAGATCGGCGCCAACGCGGTGCCGATGCCGGCAGTCGCGAGCGCGCCGGCATTGCAGTGCGTGAGCACGCGCATCCCGTCGCGCAGCAGCGTGCGCCCGTGGCGCCCGAGCGCGTCGCACATCGCCACATCCTCGGTGCGGATGGCCTCCGCCTCGGCGTGCAACGCGGCGGTGACCTGCGTCAGATCGCCCGCTGCAGTGCCGCCCTGCGCTGCGTCGAGCGCACGCAGCATTCGGTCCAGCGCCCACGCGAGATTGACCGCCGTCGGGCGTGTCGCGCGCAGCGCCGCCGCCGCATCGCGCACGAATCCCCCCACGTCACCGGGCCGCTCGAACCGCAGCGCCGCCACGAGACCCATCGCGGCCGCCACGCCAATCGCCGGTGCCCCACGCACGGCCAGCGTGCGAATCGCCTCGGCCACCTCGCCGATCGTCCGCAGGTCGCATTCGACGTACGCGTGAGGCAGCAGGCGCTGATCCACGATGCGCAAGGCGCCATCGGGAGCCCACTGGACGGTGTGCACGGCGGGTGAGGTCACATCCGAATGTATAGATTGCACCCGTCCGCACGACAGCCGACCCCTGGAATCCCGAGCACCTGAATGTCGTTTGCGTTCCTCAAGCTCGACGTCGCCGAGCGCATCGCGACGGTCACGATCGATCGTCAGGACAAGCTGAACGCGCTCAATGCCGCGGTCATCAACGAACTCGATCGGATGTTCGGCGAGCTGGCGACGCGCGCCGATGTCGGGGCGATCATCCTCACGGGGGCGGGCCGCGCCTTCGTGGCGGGTGCCGATATCGCCGAAGTTTCTGAAGGCGCCGACCATCCGGCTGGGCTCGAGGCGCTCTCCCTGCACGGGACGAAGGTCTTCACGCGCATCGAGCGGCTCAACAAGCCCGTGATTGCCGCCGTGAACGGCTTTGCCCTCGGCGGCGGCTGCGAGCTCGCGCTCGCGTGTCACGTGCGACTCGCGAGCACCGCCGCGAAGTTCGGACTGCCGGAGGTCAAGCTCGGCCTGATTCCCGGCTACGGTGGCACGCAGCGCCTGCCGCGCCTGATCGGGCAAGGGCGCGCACTCGAACTCATCCTGAGCGCACGGATGATGGACGGAACGGCGGCCGCGTCCATCGGGCTGGCGAACGCCGTGTTCGCTCCCGAGGCGCTGCTCGACGCAGCCCTTGCGCTCGCAAAGGAGATGGCCGCCCAAGGGCCGCTGGCACTCGCGCACGCCATCGCGGCCGTGACGGCCGGCGCGTCACTCCCGCTCGACGACGCCCTCGCGCTCGAATCCCAGCACTTCGGCGCGCTCGGGCGCTCGGCGGATATGCGTGAAGGCACGCGGGCCTTCCTTGAAAAGCGCGCCCCGCAGTTCAAGGGCGAGTAGATTCGCGTGACGGCGGCCGCGGCAGTGGCATCGCAGGCGCCCGCACGCGCCGCGCGCCTCACGGCGCTCACTGTGCGCGACTTTCGCAACATCGCACAGGCCGAGCTGCAATTCCCCTCCGACGGCGTCGCCCTCGTGGGTGAGAACGGCCAAGGCAAGACCAACGCCATCGAGGCCGTCGCCTACCTGCGCGTGCTGCGCTCCATCCGCGGCGCGCGCGACCGTGATCTCATCCGTTTTGGCGCGTCGGCGTTCCATCTCGGTGCAGAGCTCGAGCAGGTCGTCGCGCTTCAGGTCGGCGTCGGCGTGGACCGCGCGGGCCGCAAGAAGATCACGCTCGACGGGCGCGAACCGGAAAAGCTCACCGACGCGCTGGACGCGCTGCCAAGCGTGAGCTTCGCACCGCGCGACGTCGATCTCATCGCCGGCGCGCCCGCCGAGCGGCGCCGCTATCTCGACATCACGCTCGCGCTCACGTCGAGCAGCTACCTGCACGCGCTGCGCCGCTATCGCGGGGCGCTGTTGCGTCGAAACGCCGCGCTGCGCGATGCCGCGCGCAAGGGTGCGGGGCGCGGGGCGCTCGCTGCCGTGGCCGCGTGGGAGCCGGCGCTTGCCGAGCAGGGCGCCGTCCTTGTCGCGGCGCGCCGCGCCTGGGTCGCCTCGCACGCTGAGGGCTTCGCCTCGCTCTCACGCGCGATCGGCGAGGACGCCAGCGCCTCGCTGCGCTACGCAGGGTCCTGCGCCGAGGCCGACGACGTGCGCGCCGAGCTCAGCCGGCAGCTCGAGAAGCAGCGCGAGCACGACGTGCGTCGTGGGCTCACCCACGCCGGGCCGCACCGCGACGATCTCGCGCTCGCCCTCGACGAACGCGACCTGCGCACCGTCGGCTCGGCGGGCCAGCAGCGGACCGCGGCGATTGTGCTGCGCATCCTCGAGGCGGCCACGCATCGCGAGGCCACCGGCATCATCCCGCTGCTCCTCCTCGATGATCCGTTCGCCGAGTTGGACCGACGGCGCACGGATCGCATCCTTGGGCTGCTCGAGGCGCAGGGCGTGGGCCAGTGCGTGATCTGCGTACCACGCGAGGACGAGATCCCCGCGCGATTCACGCGGCTGGAGCGCTGGCGCGTGCGTGCCGGGACGTTCGCCACGTGACGCACCGAGCGCGCGCCAACGCGCCAGCGCAATGAGCGACGATCGCTCGGGCGTGAATCGCCCTCGCGCCATCAGCGATGCGCTCGCCGAGCTGCTGCGCGATCGCGGACTCGAGGACGATGTGGCGCGCGCGTGGGTGCTCGAGGCCTGGCCGCGTCTTGTCGGGCCGCAGATTGCCGGCGTCACCGCACCGCGCCACCTCACGGAGGATGGCGTTTTGGTGGTCGCGGTGAAGACGCACGCGTGGATGCAGGAGCTCTCGTTGATGGAGCGCTCACTGCTCGCCAAACTGGGCGCCGGAGAGGGGCGCGTGCCGATCCAAAAGATCCGCTGGGAACTGATGCGCTAAGCGGTTGCGGCAACGGGATTTACGGAGAGGATTTTCCGTTGCTTTTGGGCGCGTGCGGCGTTACTTTTTGAGGTCGTCCGCGCGAGCCGTTTTTCGGCATTTCTTCGCGCCTCCCACCGCCCACATTTCGTCGTCACCCAATGGCCAAGACGAACGACGTCGCCGATTCGACTTACGACTCCTCCGGCATCCAGGTACTGAAGGGCCTCGAAGCGGTTCGCAAGCGCCCCGGGATGTACATCGGCTCCACGTCGCACCGCGGTCTGCATCATCTCGTCTACGAAGTCGTAGACAACTCGATTGACGAAGCGCTCGCCGGATTCTGCGACCAGGTGCTCGTCACGATCCACGAGGACAATTCAATCTCGGTCGAAGACAACGGCCGCGGCATTCCCGTGGACGTGCACCCCACCGAGAAGGTGCCTGGCGTCGAGCTCGCCCTCACGGTGCTGCACGCCGGCGGCAAGTTCGACAAGAACACCTACAAGGTGTCCGGCGGACTGCACGGCGTCGGCGTGTCCGTCGTGAACGCGCTCTCCGAGAACCTCAAGGTCTGGGTCAAGCGCGACGGCAAGGAGCACTATATGGACTTCGTGCGTGGCGACACCACGACGAAGCTCAAGGTGCTCGGCACCGTGAAGCCCAAGGACACGGGCACCAAGGTCTGGTTCAAGCCGGACCCGCAGATCTTCACCGAGCTCGAGTACGACTACGCCACGCTGGCCTCGCGCCTCCGCGAGCTGTCGTTCCTCAATAAGGGCGTGACCATCGTCCTCAGCGACAAGCGTGGCGACGGGCGCGAGGAGACCTTCCACGCCAAGGGCGGCCTCAAGGAGTTCGTCGGCTTCCTGAACTCCAAGGGCAAGGCGCTGCACCCCGAGATCCTCTACTTCGAGGGCGAGAAGGACGACATCGGGATCGAGATCGCGCTGCAGTACAACGACGGATACAACGAGAACGTCTTTTCGTTCGTCAACAACATCAACACGCACGAGGGCGGCACGCACCTCACCGGCTTCAAGTCGGCGCTCACGAGCGTGATCAATAAGCACCTCGACAAGTCCTCGTTCGCCAAGAAGGACAAGGACCTCAAGCTCTCCGGCGACGACGTGCGCGAGGGCCTCACCGCGGTGATCTCGGTGAAGGTCCGCGAACCGCAGTTCGAGGGCCAGACCAAGACCAAGCTCGGCAACTCAGAGGCCGAGTCGGCCGTGAAGACGACGGTGAATGAGTGGCTCTCGAGCTATCTCGAGGAGCATCCGCGCGTCGGCAACATCGTGCTCGAGAAGGCGCTGAGCGCGGCGCGCGCCCGCGAGGCCGCCCGCAAGGCCCGTGACCTCACCCGCAAGAAGTCCGCGCTCGACATCGGCAACTTGCCCGGCAAGCTCGCCGACTGCTCGCTCTCCGACCCCGCGATGTGCGAGCTCTACCTCGTCGAGGGCGACTCGGCCGGTGGCTCGGCCAAGCAGGGCCGCGACCGAATGTTCCAGGCCATCCTGCCGCTGCGCGGCAAGATCCTCAACGTCGAGAAGGCGCGCATCGACAAGATCCTCGGCAACGAGGAGATCCGCACGATCGTCACGGCGATTGGCGCCGGCATCAAGGAGGAGTTCGCGCTGGAGAACGTGCGCTACCACAAGGTCATCCTGATGACCGACGCCGACGTGGACGGCGCGCACATCCGCACGCTCTTGCTCACGTTCTTCTTCCGGCAGATGCCGGAGCTGATCGACGCCGGGATGGTCTACATCGCGCAGCCGCCGCTCTTCTCC
>CAYPYY010000016.1:11511-36202 GCA_964414995.1 uncultured Gemmatimonas sp. | reverse complement strand
GCGGCGGTGAGCACCTGGAACGGCAGCAACAGGATGGGCCCGCGACCTCCGAGGAGGTCAACGCGGTCCACGCCGAGGAAGGCGACCCAGAGGAGGATCAGGCCACGGGCAAGCACGCCTCAAAGGTATGCGGGAGGCAGGGGGTCGCCACGGGCTCCGTTGAAATGCGGGCCGCGCGGGGTCACTTTCCGCGCCTATGCACGCGCCCCTGCGCCAGAGTGCGATCCGCGGCGGCGCCTACGTCGCCGGCCGTCAGGCCACGAGCCTCGTGCTCGCCCTCGGCGGCACGATCGCCCTGACCTGGCTGCTCGGGCCGAGCGGGTACGGTCGCTTTGCGGCCGCGCTGGCCCTCGTGACCTATGCAGGGAGCGTGGCCCAACTCGGCGTGAACGCCTGGCTCGTGCGGCGAGACGGCGAGGAGCGCGAGGACGTCTACGCCACCGTCCGCAGCTTGCTGGTGGGCTCGGCCGTGGTGGTGGCGCTGGTCGGTGCGATGGTCGTGCCCCTCGTGGAGCGATGGCTGGGCGGGGCCGGTGTGCGGGCGCTGCTACTCGCGATGCTCGCGGGACTGCCCGTGCAGTTGGCGCTCCTCGTGCCCTTGGCCTCACTCGAGCGGGCGCTGCGGTTTCGGGACGTGGCGCTCACGGAGATGCTGGGGCAGGTCGTGCTGTACGTGGTGAGCATCGGGCTCGCGGCGGCGCAGCTGGGTCCGTGGGCGATGGTGGCCGGCTGGTGGGCGCAGCACTTGGTGGTGCTGTGGCGTGTGCAGGCGATCTCGGGTCAGCGCGTGCGCTTTGGCTTCGATGCGCGGATCGCGCGGGAGGCGCTCGCCTATGGTGTGACCTACGCGAGCACGATTTGGACCTGGCAGATCAAGGACCTCGTGAATCCCCTCATCGTCGGGCGCTGGGGCGGCGTTGAGGGCGTGGCGCAGGTCGCGCTCACGGTGCGCCTGGTGGAGGCGGCAGCGTTTGCCAAGCAGGCGGCGTGGCGCATCTCGCTGCCGGCGCTCTCGCGCCTGCAGAACGAACCGGCGCGGCTCGCCGCGGCCGTGCGCGACGGGATGCGGCTGCAGCTGCTCGCGTTGGGGCCGATCTTCCTCGCGCTCGTGCTCGTTGGGCCGCTTGTGATTCCGTGGGTCTTCGGCGACCGCTGGTTGGCCGTGCGCCCGCTCCTGCCGTTCGTGGCCGGCGGTGTGTTGGCGAACGCGACCTACAACCTGCATTCGTCGGCGCTCTACGCACGGGCGCGCAACGGCCGCGTGCTGCTGTTCCACATCGTGTTCGTTGCGCTGTTTGGCGGTGCTGCGTGGACGCTGGTGCCGTTGCTCGGCGTGACCGGAGTCGGATTTGCGGAGATTGTGGCCTTGCCGGCCTACGCGGTGATCTACTGGGCCTTTGTGCTCGAGATGCGCACGCCGGCCGACCCGCATCCGGCGCCGCAGTGGCGCGAGCGGATGCTGGGCGGCGCGTTTGTCATCGCGGTGATTGGCACGGCCTGGGCGCCGTGGATGGCCGCCGTGGCTTTGGTGCCGTTCGTGGTGCCGAGCGTGCGAGCGGGTGCGGTCGAGAGTCTGGCGCAGGTGCGTGCGGCGATCACGGCGCGGAGTTCGGCGTGAGCGCGCGCGTCCCGCGCACGGTCGCGATTGTGCTCAACTATCAGCGTGAAGCGCTCACCGCGGCCTGCGTGGAATCGCTGGAGCGCAGCGACACGCCGGTGGAGGTGCTGATCGTGGACAACGCGTCGCCGGACGGTAGCGGCGCGCGCCTGCGCGCGCGGTTTCCGCAGCACGCGTATCTCGATTCGGGCGGTAACCTCGGGTACGCGGGCGGCAACGCCCTCGGAACGGAGTGGGCGCTCTCGGCGGGTGCCGAGCGTGTGTTCATCGTGAACGACGACGCCGAGGTGGCGTCCGATTGCCTGCGGCATCTGCACGCCGCGCTCGACGCCGATCCGCAGGCCGCGGCAGCGGCGCCGCTCATCACGTACGCCGAGCCTGCCGACCGTGTGTGGTGGGCGGGCGGGCACTTCAGCGCGCTACGCGTGATGGGGACGCACGAGCACGCGGGCCAAGCGCTATCCACTGTCGATGTGGGCGGCGGCCCGCGCGCTGTCGGATCACTCTGCGGATGCGCAATGCTGATCGAGGGCGAGGCGCTGACGACACTGGGCGGGTTGCGCGCCGACTTTTGGGCCTACGCCGAGGACTTGGAGCTTTCGGTGCGCTACGCGAGGGCGGGGCGGCGCCTGCTCTTTGTGCCCGCGGGGCGGGTGATGCACAAGGTGCCGTTTCCGGAGCCGGAGGCGGCGGGCTGGAAGATTGCGTTGCGGGACCGGAACCGTCGCCGAATTGCGCGCTTGCACCTCACGGCGGCTGAGCGGGCGCTGTTTTGGGCGTTCTTCTTGCCTTCGCGTCTGCTGCGAATGCTGCAATACGCGGTGCGCGGCGACGGGGACCGGCTGCGGGGGATCGCGCGGGGGCTGGCCCCGGATCGCGACTGGGGCGCCGGACGCGACCGGTAGGGCAAAAAAAGAAGGCCAAGCGTTGGCTTGGCCGTCTCTGACTTCAGTGGGCGCGGAGGGACTCGAACCCCCGACCTCTGCTGTGTGAAAGCAGCGCTCTAACCAGCTGAGCTACGCGCCCGGCGAGCCGCGAATGATAACGGAGCCGGGGTGGAAGTCCAAGGGCGTGAGTGGGCCCAGCAGGATTCGAACCTGCGCACTTCGGATTATGAGTCCGCCGCTCTAACCGCTGAGCTATGGGCCCGCGCGGGGAAGTTGGTGGGTCCGGGGCGGCGGAACAAGCGGCGGTACAAGGGCTTGCGCCTGTTCCCAAAAGGTGACGAAGCTCTCTTGACACCATCCCTGCACGGGGGGACATTTCGCGTTGATAGCCACCCGCGCGAGCGGGGGCCTTGCCGTGTGCTTCCTGACTCCCTTTCGGAGACTCCCGATGCAGCTTCGTTCGTCCGCTTCACTCGTGATGCTCGCCGTCCTCGCTGCACTGCCGGGCGCGGTCCAGGCGCAGGGGCGCGAGCTCGATCGGCTTCCCGTGCCGACTCCGCCGGCGCCGGTCGCCGCGGAGATGGGGCGGGCGCAGCCGGGCGTGGCGTCGTCGTCGCCGCTCGGGTTCGGCGCGGCCCGCAACGATGCCTTCGCTGGCGTCGGCTACCAGAATCGGATCCCGAACGGCGCGGACTCCGACGGCGCGGTGTCGGTGGGCGTCGGCCTGCTCTCGCCCGACGAGATTATGGGCCTCGAGTTCGTGGTGACGTCGCTGTCGACGGTGCGCTCGGGCTTCGGCTCGCGGATGGTCGGCGGCCTGAAGGCGCACAAGCGTCTCTCGAACGGCGTCGGCATCGGCATCGGAATGGAAGGCTTCCGCCTCGCCGGCGACGAGTTCGACACCAAGGACTCGTACTACGTGGTCGCCACGCAGGTCCGCTCGCTGCGGAACGCGTCGACGTTCAATCAGGTGACGATCAACGGCGGCTTCGGCACCGGCCGCTTCCAGTCGGCGAGCTCGTTCGCCAGCGGCAAGAGCGGCATCGGCGTGTTCGCCTCGGCCGGTGTGCGCGTGAACGAGTATGCCAACGCGATTCTCGACTTCACCGGCGCGCAGCTGAACGCGGCCATCTCCTTCACGCCGTCGGCGAAGTATCCGATCGTGATTACGCCCGCACTGAACGACCTGACGGGCGCGGCGGGCGACGCCGGCCGTCTCTCGGTCGGTGCCGGTCTCTCCTGGAAGTACTAACCCTGAGGTCCTTAACGATGACTAAGACCAAGAATATTCTCGCGGCCTTCGCGCTCGTGGCGGCCTCTTCGACGGCGCTGATGGCGCAGGGCTCGGACTTCGGTTCGCCGCTCGGTGCGGGCGCTGGCGTGACGGGTGCGGTGACGTCGTTGGGCCGCGGCCCCGTGGCGCGTCCGTTCACTTCGATTCCGGTGTCGCCGCGCGGCGTTGCGTCCTTCGGGGCATTCCGCTCTGCGCTGACGAGCGCCTCGGGGCGCACGCTCATCATCAGCACACGCGGCGGCAACGCGCCGCTGCCGGCGAACGTCGCGCAGGCGCTGGGCGCGGTGGCCGGTGGGGCGCCGACGCCCACGCAGCTCTCCACGTACACGGGGGCGCTGACGGGCGTGCCGGCTGGCGCCGCGTCGGCGCTGGCGACCGCGCTGCAGACGCTGGGCGCGAACCCGACGTTCGCGAACGTCGTCGCGGCGACGAACGCGTACAACGCCGCGGTGGATGGGCTGCCGGCTGGGGCTCCAATGCCGCCGGCGCTCGCGGCCACGCGCTTCGCGCTCTTCCAGGCCGCGCGGAACTAGCCGCGACCGCTTCCTCACCGGAGCACAGCGGGGCGCGGCCAACACGGCCGCGCCCCGCTTCGTTTTCCCCCGCCGTCGGCGTGCTGACCTACTCGTCGTTCACCCGCCGGAGCCGACGGGAGCGGATTCCAAACGCCATCGAGATCAGCCCCTTGCCCTGCGACGCGGTGACGCCGCTCAGATAGCGCAGCTCAATCGCATATTCGCGGCCGGGCCGCGTGGCCCACCGGTGGCCGGCGCCGAGCGCGTAGCCCATCAAGAACGTCTCGCCCGCGTCGCAGAGCACGCGCCCGTTGGAGTCGAACCGGCTCGAGGTGCCGCAGGCGGCCCGAAAGCTCGCGACCGGCCCTGCCGTCAGGAACGTGCCGGTGAACGCCCCCTGCCGCATCTCCGCACGCAGCGCGACGACGGCCTCGAACCCGTTCTCCGAGACCTTGAAGCGCAGCGTGTCCTCGGTGCGATCGAACTGCATCTGGTTGAACCCGAGCTCGGCGCGCACGCCGAGCCGCTCGGTGAACTCGCGATCGAGCGTGAGGCGCGCCTCAACGCCACGCCGGTCGGAGTTGCGACCGCCGTCGGAGGTGCCGGAGGCCGAACGCACGCCGAGGAGACCGCCCAACTGCGCCTGCAAGAGTGCCGGCGCGAAGCAGGCCACGAAGGCTGCGAGCCGATCAATGCGCATCGTAGGCCTCGAGAATCTCCGCGGGGCTCACGGTCGCCGCACCGGCCTTGCCGACTTCCACGCCGGCAGCGTAGTTGGCCACGATGGCCGCCTCGAGTGGCGTCGCCCCCGCAGCGAGCATCGTCGCCACGTAGGCCGTGACGGTGTCGCCCGCGCCGACCACGTCGTAGACCTCGCGCGCGGTGGTCGGGATGCGCTCGATGCTGCCGTCGCGCGCAACGAGCGCCATCCCGTGCTCGCTGAGCGTGAGCAGCAGGTACTGGGCGTCGAGCTTGGCCAGCACGGCGGGCAGCGTCTCGGGATGCGCGAGATCCACCGCCGCGCCCAGCGCCGCCTCGAGCTCGCGACGGTTGGGCTTGAACACGGTGGAGCCGCCGTAGGCGAAGAAGTTCTTGAACTTGGGATCCACGACCACGGGCAAGCCGCGGCGCGCCGCGTGGGCGATGGCTGCCCCGATCACCTGCGGCACCAGCACGCCCTTGTTGTAGTCCTCGAGCACCAGCGCATCGGCCGCGTCGAGCGCGCGCGTGAGTGCGTCCATCACGCGCGTGATCTCGTCGCCGGAGAGGTCGGCGTCAATCTCCTCATCCACACGGACGAGCTGCTGGCTGCGTGCGACCACGCGCGTCTTGGTCGTGGTGGGCCGGTCACAGTCCACGAGCCCGCGCGGCTCGGCGCCGCGTTCGGCGAGCATCTCGCGCAACTGCGCGCCGGCCGTGTCGCGCCCGACGGCCGCGACTAATTCACAGCGCGCGCCGATCGCGAGCACGTTCTGCGCCACGTTGGCCGCGCCGCCGAGTGCGTAGCGGCGCTCGCGCACCCGCACGACGGGAACCGGGGCCTCGGGACTGATGCGCTCCACGTCGCCCTTGAGGTACAGGTCGAGCATCGCATCGCCGAGCACGGCGATGCGCGGGGGGCGGCGGTCGACGGCGCCGAGTAACTGCGTCAGCCGGTCGCGGGACAGGCGGGATTTTGGCATCCGAGAAAGGTGGGGCAGAGGATGCGGAGCGGGTAGGCCGCGCTAGCTTCCTCGCGTGTCCTCACGTCATCCCTTGGTGCCGGCGGTGCTCGCGGCGGCGGTGCTCGGCATCTCGGTGTCGGGCCCGCTCGCGCGCCTGGCCAGCGCCGAACCATTGGCGATTGCAGTCTGGCGGCTGACGTTCGCGCTGGCGGTGATCGCGGTGATGCTGCTGTGGTCGGGCTCGTGGCGCGAATGGCGTGGGCTCACGCGGCGCGAACTCGGCGTGGCAGGGGCGGCCGGCGTGTTTCTGGCGCTGCACTTCTGGAGCTGGATTGCGTCGCTTGCGCACACGAGCGTGGCGGCGAGTGTGCTGCTCGTGAATCTGCATCCGGTGGTGATCGTGGCGGGCTCGGCGCTGTGGTTGGGCGAGCGGACGACGCGGGCGCAGTTGGTTGGGCTCGCCGTTGCGCTCGTGGGCGCGGCGATCCTCGCGATGGCGAGCCCCGGCAGCGAGAGCTCGCCGAACGTCGCGCTGGGCAACACGCTTGCGCTCGTCGGTGCCGTCACCGTGGGCCTCTACTACCTCGCGGGCCGGTCGCTGCGGCAGCGCCTGTCGCTGTGGCCGTACGTGGGGTTGGTGTACGGCGCCTGCCTACTGAGCCTGCTCGCTTTCGCCGCCGTGGACGGCACCGTGCTGCTCGGCTACGAGCGGCGCGAGTGGCTGCTCTTTGCCGGCATCGCGCTCGGACCGATGCTCATTGGGCACACGGGATTCAACTGGTCACTGCGCTACGTGCCCGCGTTCGTCGTGAGCTTGGCGGTGCTCGCGGAACCGGTGGGGGCAGCGCTCTTGGCGTACGCCATCCCAGCCATCAGCGAGACGCCCACGCCTGCCGTGCTGATTGGCGGCGCCGTGGTGCTGGTAGGCCTCGGGCTGGGCGTGCGCCGCACATAGATTGAGCGCGTGACGCGACTGGCCCCACCCGAGAGCGTGCGGACGATCTGCCGCACGTTGGAACGCGCCGGCTTCGAGGCCTGGTGTGTCGGCGGCGCCGTGCGTGACGCGTTGCTCGGCATCGAAACGCTCGACTGGGACATCGCCACCAGCGCGCGCCCGGAGCAGGTGCAGAAGCTGTTCCGCCGGACCGTGCCAGTGGGCGTGCAGTTCGGCACGGTCGGTGTGCTTGATCCTGCCGGCGTGCTGCACGAGGTCACGACGTTCCGGCACGACGTCGAGACGGACGGCCGGCACGCGGTGGTCAAGTTCGGCGCCTCGCTCGAGGAGGACCTCGCACGGCGCGACTTCACGATCAATGCGATTGCCGTGCACGCCGACACGCTCGAAGTGCGCGATCCCTTCAACGGCCGCGGTGACCTCGAGTCGCGCGTGGTGCGCTGCGTCGGCACGCCCGCCGAGCGGATGCGAGAGGATCGCCTGCGTGCGCTGCGCGCCATCCGATTCGCGGGCCGGTTCGACTTCGCGATCGATGCGGCGACCTGGTCGGCGATCGTGGAGAGCGAGTCGCAGCTGGGGCGGCTCTCGATGGAGCGGGTGAAGCAGGAATTGGAAAAGGTGATGGAGCAGGTGGCACGGCCGTCGGCGACGCTGGAGCGATATCGCTCCGCGGGCATCCTGCGCGCGCTGGTGCCGCTGCTCGCCGACGCGCCGGCGGCGCGGTTTGCCACGCTGGACCATCTGGCGCGGCCGGGCCTCGCGCGGCGGCCCGACCGCCGGATGCTGCGGCTGGCCGCGCTGTTCATCGAGCCCGGCGTCGCGCCGCCCGCCGCGCTCGAGCGCGAGCTGAAGGCACTGAAGTTCTCGAACGATGAGGTCCGGGCCACGCTGACGCTTGCCCGCGCCGCGGCCGGCGTCTCGCTCGCCCGTCTGCGCGGACTCGGCGCGGCCGATGGTGCCGAACTGCGGCGATTGCTGGCGCAGGTGGGTCGCCTGATGGTGCCGGGGCTCAGCCGCGTCCTCTGGGCTCGTGCCAAAGCCGAGGGTGTCCGCGCGACGGACGGGCGCGAGGGCGTGGCGCTGTACCGGCGCGCGCTGGCGTCGGCGTTTCGCGACCCACTCGCGCTGGCCGATCTCGCCGTGGATGGTGAGGACCTCAAGGCGGCCGGGGTGAGTGCCGGCCGGGCGATGGGCGAAGCGCTGCAGGACCTGCTGGCGTTCGTGATCGAGGACCCGGCTCGCAACTCGCGGGACGCGCTGCTCGCGCGCGTGCGCGAGCGTGTGGCCGGGGCCTAGCGGCGCCAGAGCGATGCCTGCGGCAGCGGTCGCGGCGGCGCGCGTGCTGTTGGTGGACGCCCGCGCGCCCTTCGGGTCCGGGCTCGGACGCTATTGCCGAGAAGTCGTGCGCGCGCTGCACCAGCAACACGCCTTCGACGAGATCGTCCTCGCCGGCGATCCGGCGGAGCTGCAGCCGTTTCTGCGCGCGCTGCGCGCGCCGCTGCGGGTGATTCCGCTCGGGGCAGGCCGCCACAGCCCGCGCGTGCCGCTCGGTTGGCCGGCGATCGCGGCGCAGGTGGGGCGGCCGCACGTCACGTGGTTTCCGAACTGGGACGGCGCGTGGCGTACGCCGCACGCGGTGGCGACGATCCACGACCTCATCAACCTGCAGGGCGGTGACTGGCGCGCCACGCTACGCGCGGCGGTGGCGCGCGCGTGGATACAGCGCACCGTGCGCGGGAGTGCGCGACTGCTGACGGTCTCGGAGCAGTCGGCCCGAGAGATTGTGGCGGCGTTTCCGGAGGCGGCGGGCAAGCTGACGGTGGTGCCGAACGGCGTGGCGGACTTCTTCCACGACTTTGGCGCGAAGCGATCCCCGAGTGCTGCGCGTGGCGCACGCGGTGCGGGCGCCAGCAACGACGCGGGCGCGAGCCACGGCGCGGCCCCGTTCCTGCTGACCGTCGCGAACAAGCGCCCGCACAAGCGGCTTGAGACGGCCATCCGTGCGTTTGCGCAGATGGCCGCCGAGCGTCCGAGCTTACGCCTCGTGATGGTCGGCGATCGCTCGCCGCACGCGACCGTCCTCGAGTCGCTGGCCGCGTCCTTGGGCGTGGCGGACCGCATCGACGACCGCGAAGGACTCAACGACGAGCAACTGGCGACGCTGTACGGGAATGCGGAGGCGCTGCTGGTGCCTTCGCGGGAGGAGGGATTCGGGTTGGTGGCGCTGGAGGCAATGGCCTGCGGCTGCCCCGTGGTCGCGGTGGACCGTCCCATCCTGCGCGAAGTGCTCGGCGACGCCGCGGAGTTCGTGCCCTTCGACGATGCGACGGCGATGGCCGCCGCGGTGCGACGGCTCAGCGGACCAGACGGACTCCGCGACCGCTTGATCACCACCGGCCGCGCACGCGCGGCGGACTATACTTGGACAAGGACCGCCGAGCGCATTGCGGGCGTCCTGCAGGGCGCGTAACGCCTCACTAGCTTCCTCGCCTATGCACGCCTTGAGCCTGGATGTCGAAGTCACGCGTGGCGACGTCGTGGAGTCGCGGCACCGGGTGCACTGTGCCGTGATCGGTGCCGACGACGTGCTCGTGGCCGGCGCGCGCGATACCGCGCTGCTGACGATGTGGCGCTCGTGCGCGAAGCCGTTTCAGGTGCTGCCGCTGCTCGCGAGCGGCGGCTTTGACTCGCTGCAGTGGGGGGACGAGGAACTCGCCCTCGCCTGCGCCTCGCACGGCGGCGAGCCCGAGCACGTGGCGGTGGCGGCGCGAATGCTCGCGTCGCTGGGACTCGAGGAGGGCGACCTTGCGTGCGGACCGCACGAGCCGCTCTCCTCGCGCGGGGCGCGCCTGCTTCGTGAAGCCGGCAGCGGGCCCACTAGGTTGCACAACAATTGCTCGGGCAAGCACGCGGCGATGCTCGCGCGCGCCAAGACCGCCGGCTGGGCCACGGTGGGCTACGAGGACGCGGATCATCCGGTGCAGCGCAGTTGCCTTGGCGAGGTGTCGTCGTGGACCGGGGTTCCGCTCGACGATATGCCGCTGGCGGTGGATGGCTGCGGCGTGACGGTGATGGCGTTGCCGCTCGACCGAATGGCGCTGGCCTACGCGCGCTGGGGGCGCGCCGTGCACGCGGGCGAGGAACTGCCGGCGCGAACGGCGGCGGCCATCCGCAAGCATCCGCACCTGCTGGGTGGAACGGATCGCTTCGACACCGTGCTGCTGGAGGAGACCGAGGGCGGCGTCTTCGCCAAGGTGGGCGCGGAAGGCGTGCACTCGGTGACCGTCCCGTCACTGGGCATCGGGCTCGCGCTGAAGGTGGAGGACGGCGCGCAACGGGCGCAGTACGTCGCCGTGCTCAGCGCGCTGCAGCAACTCAGCGTGCTGCCGATGGCGCTGCCGCCGCGGCTGGCGGAGTTCATTGGCAAGACGGTGCGCAACACCCGCGGCGAGCGGGTGGGCGAAGTGCGCGGGGCGACCAGCGCGTGAGCGCGCGCGCCTCGGGTCCGCACGCACCGCCGCTGCCGCCAGAGATCGCCGCGCTCGTGCGACTCTCGGCGCGGATCGCCGCCGGCACCGAGCAGGACATTCGCGGCTCTTGCGAAGAGGTGATCGCCGCCGACACCCCGGTCGCGTGGGTCGAGGAGGCCATCCTGCAGTCGTATCTCTTCGCGGGGTTCCCGCGCGCGCTCAACGCGGTGCGCGAGTGGCGGCGGCTGAGCGGCATCGCCGCCCCCGCACACGAGGACCTGCCGCCGCCGGACCTCGGCCGCTGGCGCGCGCAGGGCGAGCAGACCTGCGAGGCCGTGTACGGGAAGTTCTACGAGAAGCTGCGACAGAACATCGTCCACCTGCATCCCGCGCTCGACGAGTGGATGATCGTGGAGGGCTACGGCAAGATCCTATCGCGCCCCGGCCTCGACCTTCCGCTCCGCGAGCTGTGCATCGTGGCCGCCTGCACGGCCTCGGGCCAGGACCGTCAGCTGCACTCGCACCTGCACGGCGCGCTCAACGTTGGGGCCACGGCGGACGAGGTGATCGGGACCCTCGACGCCCTCGACGGCGTCGTCGAGCCGGGCTTCCTGCTCCGCGCGCGCCTCCTGCTGCAGCGCGTCCTCGGCAAGTAAGCGCGCGGTCTGCGCCGCGGGGCGTGTTCCGATGCGCGACGCAATGTCCCGATAGGGGGGCGCGGCCACCGAGGTTAGATTCAGCGCGTGTTCATTGACCTCGTCCACGTTCGCGTCACCGCCGGCACCGGCGGGTCAGGCTGCACGTCCTTCCGCCGCGAGAAGTTCACGCCAATGGGCGGCCCCGACGGCGGCGACGGCGGGAAGGGCGGCGACGTCATCATCCGCGGCGACGCCAACCTCTCGACGCTGCTCGACTTCACCTACCGCGACCAGTGGGAAGCCGAGCGCGGTGAGCACGGGATGGGCTCCAACAAGACGGGGCGCTCCGGCGACGACGTCGTGCTGCCCGTGCCGCCGGGCACGGTGATTCGTGACCGCGACACGGGCGAGCGGCTCGGCGAGATCCTCGAGCACGGCCAGGAGATGATCGTCGCCAAGGGCGGGCGCGGCGGGAAGGGCAACGCCTTCTTCGCGACGGCCACCCACCAGGCGCCCCGTGAGTGGCAGCCCGGCGAGGAAGGCGAGATCCGGACGCTGGAGTTCGAGCTCAAGCTCATCGCCGACATCGGCCTTGTCGGCCAGCCGAATGCGGGGAAGTCCACGCTGCTGAGCGTGATCTCCGCGGCCCGCCCGAAGATCGCCGACTACCCCTTCACGACGCTCGCGCCGAACCTCGGGGTGGTGCAACTCTCGGACTCCCGCACGTTCGTCGTCGCCGACATCCCCGGGATTATTGAAGGCGCGCACACCGGCAAGGGCCTCGGACTCCAGTTCCTGCGCCACATCGAGCGCACGCGCATCCTGGCCTTCCTGATCCCCATCGACGCGATGGACTGGCAAGCCGAGTATGACCAGCTCAGGGCGGAGGTGCGGAGCCACAGCGCCGAGCTGGCCGCGAAGCCGCATTGCGTGATTTTCACAAAGCTGGATCTGCTCGGCGAGGACTACGTCCCCGAAATCGACGCGCCTGAGGCCTTCGGAAAGTGGTCGATCTCGGCTGCCGGCCGAATGGGCCTCGACACGCTGAAGGCGGCGTGGTGGTCCAAGTTGTTGGAGATGCGGAAGGCCGCGGGCGAGGTCCCGACGGGATGACCAGCGCCGCGGCCGCCCGCCAGACGCCTGTTTTGGTCGCGGCCGCAGCGCTCCCTGCCTGTCTGGGCGATCTTTCGATACCGCCCAAGGCATTGTGGTTGTTGGGTGACCCGAGTTTGCTCGAGGGCGCCCCGGACCGCCACGTCGCCATTGTGGGGACCAGGGACGCGTCTCCGTACGGCGAACGCACGGCCGCCAAGCTCGCGGCTGCGGCGGCGAGGGCCGGACTCGTCGTTGTGTCTGGCCTCGCCCGAGGAGTGGATGCGGCCGCGCACCGGGCGGCGCTGGACGCTGGAGGCCATACGATCGCCGTTCTGGGCACCGGGGTGGACGTGCCGTACCCTGCAGGACACCGGACACTGCACGGACGTGTCCAGCTATCTGGGCTGGTTCTGTCCGAGGTCGAACCGGGGACCAAGGCGTTTCCAGGATGCTTTCCGCGACGGAATCGGATCATCGCAGGGCTGTGTAAGGCTCTGGTGGTCGTCGAGGCCGGGTTCAAGTCCGGCGCCATCAACTCTGCGTCCCAGGCGCTCGAGCTCGGCAGGACCGTCGCGGCCGTCCCGGGGCAGATGGATGACCCGCGGGCGGCCGGCTCCAACCTCCTCATCCGCGACGGCGCGCAGGTGATGACGTCTGTGGAAGACCTGTTGGGACTTTACGGGTTGTCCACAAATTCGGGCAGCGGTGGCCGTTCGGAGTCGGTCCAGGCCGCTGAGCTCGTTGGCCAGGAAGGATCGGAGGCGCAGCAACTGCTGGGGTCATTGGGAGCCAGTCCCAGCTCTATTGAGGACCTCTCCTTTTCCGTTGGCCTGACGATTCGGCAGGTATCCAGTTTGCTGTTGAAGCTTGAGTGCGCTGGGCTCGTGGTTCAGGATGGGGCAGGGTACCGGCGGGCTGGCTGACCGGCGATCTATGGATTTTGGCGGGAGGACGCGGCAGCTTGGGGTGCTGAGGCGAGGCCGAACCACCGCCTGAGGGCCGAAAGCGAGGTTCGATAGCGCTAGGCGAAACCTACCCCGCTCGCTCGAGGCGCTCTGTGGAAATGCTCCAAGCAATACTTTAAACAAGTACCATAACATTATATTTGATAAAACTTTGAGATTTTACTTTAACTCAATCTCATCTCGTGGGTTGAGTCCCAGACCGGCTCTTCTAGGGTTACTGGGAGGGTGTCGCTGCCTCTGCGACTTCTCCTCACCTGCTTGGGTGGCACGTTGACGGCCTGGCCTCACGTCTACGTCCACGTCCCCTTCTGCGGGCGGCGCTGCAGCTACTGCGATTTCAGTATCGCGGTGCGGCGATCCGTCCCGGTCTCCGAGTACATAGACGCGGTTGTTGCCGAAATGGCAACACGCGGTATCGCGCGCCAGGAAGCCCCGCCGCGGAGCCTGTACCTTGGCGGAGGCACTCCATCCAAGCTCGGGCCTGACGGCATTGCTCGGCTTCTCCACGAAATCGGCGTGCGGCTCGGTGTCGAGAAGTTTTCCACAAATCCCGACGACCTCGAGCTGACGCTCGAAGTCAATCCCGAGGACGTCTCGCCCGCCGCGGCACGCGCCTGGGCCGCCGCCGGGGTCAATCGAGTGTCGCTCGGCGTCCAGTCGTTCGAGCCGAAGGCACTGGAATGGATGCACCGGCAACATTCCGCCGACGATGTGGTTGCCGCGGTGAGGTCTATAAGGGAGGCTGGCATCGCCGAGCTGTCCCTGGATCTCATCTTCGCGATTCCCGAGATGCTGGGCAGAAGCTGGACAAATGACCTGAATCGGGTGCTCGAGCTCGAGCCTGATCACCTCTCCCTGTACGGTCTGACAGTCGAGGCGGCGACGCCGCTGGGGAAGTGGGTGGCGCGCCAAACCGTCTCCGAGGCGCCCGAGGAGCGGTACGAGGAGGAGTTTCTCGAGGCCAACCGCCGCCTGACGGACGCCGGCTTCCAGCACTACGAAGTCTCCAACTACGCGCGGCCGGGTCGCCGAGCTCGGCACAACTCGGCGTACTGGTCGGGGGCGGCCTACTTGGGGCTCGGGCCCTCCGCTCACGGGTTCGACGGCACCGAGCGCCGTTGGAATATCGGCCCATACGCGGAGTGGGCGGCTGCGGCCAGCGAGCGCCGTGATCCCGTTGCCGGCTCGGAGACTGTCACGGGCGACTCCAGTATCGCCGAGGAGGTGTACCTCGGATTGCGCACGAGCGACGGTTTAGGTATCCGTGAAAACGAGACTTTGACGGTTACTTCGTGGGTCAATGCCGGCTGGGCCGTTCTGGATCAGAGCCAAGCCGAGGCGCGGCTGCGGCTCACCCCCGCTGGCTGGCTGCGTCTGGACAGCCTCGCCGCGACCTTGACTTCACTCCGAAGTCGTTCATAATCCGACACTTATGGCACACGGCGAGCTCTCGGATCGCGAGCGTCAGGTCCTCGAGGCCGTGATTCGCTCATACGTCGAGACCGCGGAGCCCGCGGGCTCGCGAACCATCAGCCGACGCTTCGGCCTCGGGGTGTCGCCGGCGACCATCCGGAACACGATGGCCGACCTTGAGGAGAAGGGGTTCCTCTACCACCCGCACACCTCGGCCGGTCGGATTCCCACCGACAAGGCGTATCGCGTCTATGTGGACGCCCTGATGCGCGTGGAGCCGCTTGCCCAACCGGAGCGCGCCCGCCTCGCGGCCCAGATTGGCGAGCGGGACTCGGCGATCGAGACCATTCTGCGACGCGCGGCGCAGTCGCTTGGCGTGCTCACGCAGGAACTCGGCGTCGCGCTCGGGCCGCGGCTCGACCAGACGGTGCTGCAGCGCCTCGAGCTGGTGCGCGCGAATAGCGAGCGACTCATCCTCGTGCTCACGCTCGGGGGCGGTGCCGTGCGCACCATCTTCATTGAAATCGCCGGCGGCATCGCCGATGATGCGGTGGCGCTGGTGCAGCAGGTGCTCAATGACCGACTGGCGGGCCTGTCGCTGTGGGAGATTCGCTCGACGCTCGGCGCGCGCCTCCGCGACGCCGTGGGCGGGGGTGGAGCGACGGAGCTGCTCAACATCTTCGTGCAGGAAGGCGACCAGCTGTTCGACGTCGCCGCGCCGGCCGAGGAGGAATCCGTGTTGCTCGGCCAGGCGTCGGTGCTCGCCGAGAAGCCCGAGTTTGCAACCGGCGAGCGGATGAAGCAGTTGATTGCGTTGACGGAGACGCGCACGCACCTGGCGGGCATTCTGCGGCAGCGCGCCGCGACGCCCGGCGTGTCCATCACGATTGGCGATGAGCACGGCTCGCAGTTGCTCGGCGGCCTCACGCTCGTGACGGCCGAGTACAAGGCAGGCAGCCTGACGGGTGTGATCGGCGTGATCGGTCCGACGCGGATGCCGTACGAGAAGGTCATCGCCCTCGTGACGCACACGTCGTCGCTGGTGACCGACCTGTTGGCGTAGCACCGAATATTTTTCTGACCAATGGCTGACTTTTACCAGACTCTCGGCGTACCGCGCACGGCGTCGGACGACGACATCAAGCAGGCGTATCGCAAGCTGGCGATGAAGTATCACCCCGATCGCAACGGGGGCTCGAAGGACGCCGAGGAGAAGTTCAAGGCGATCACCGAGGCGTACGACGTGCTGCGCGATGCGCAGAAGCGCGCGGCGTACGATCGCTACGGCGAGGCGGGGTTGCGTGGTGGACCCGGGATGGCGGGCGGCTTCCACCACGTGGATCTGTCCGAGGCGCTGAACATCTTTATGCGCGACTTCGGCCTCGGCGACATCTTCGGCGGTGCGGCCGGTGGCGGCGGAAGGGGCAGTCAGGGGCCGCGCAGCGGTGCCGACCAGAAGGTGGACCTGCAGCTCACGATGCTTGAAGTCGCGACGGGCGTCACCAAGTCGCTCAAGCTCAAGCTGCTGGATCCCTGCGAGAAGTGCGCGGGCAGCGGTGCAGAGCCGGGTTCGTCGCCGACGCGCTGCACGACCTGCAACGGCCAGGGCGAAGTGCGGCGTGCGCAGCAGAGCTTCTTCGGGCAGTTCGTGAGCGTGGCGCCGTGCCCGACCTGCCGCGGCGAGGGCGTGATGATCGCCAGCCCCTGCAAGAGCTGCCGCGGCGAAGGCCGCCAGCGCGGGGAGCACACGATCGAGCTCAAGGTGCCCGCCGGTGTGTCGAGCGGGCAGTATATGCATCTGCGGGGTGTGGGGAACGCCGGGGTGCGCGGCGGCCCGCGGGGCGACGTCATCGTGGTGTTCGAAGTCGTCGAGGACGATCGTTTCGAGCGCGACGGCGAGGACCTCTACTGTGAGGTGCTCGTCACGTACCCGCAGGCGGTGCTCGGCGCCGACGTGGACGTGCCCGGTGTGACGGGGCCGCTGACGCTGCGCGTGCCGGAGGGCACGCAGAGCGGGCAGGTGTTCGTGCTGCGCGGGCGCGGACTGCCGCGCGTGAACGCCAGCGGCGTGGGTGACTTGCACGTGCGGGTGCAGGTGTGGACGCCGCAGAAGCTCAGCGCCGAGGAGGAGCGGCTGATCGAGCAGCTGCACGAGATCCAGGCGCGGCCGCCGGAGAAGCGCGAGAAAGGCTTCTGGGCCAAGATGAAAGAAGCGCTGAATGGCTGAGTCCGGTGCGCGCGCCGGGGAGTGGCAGCGCATCGCCGTGACGCCGAGCAGCGAGTCCACGCGCGCCGCGGTGGCGGCGGCGATGTTCGCCGCGGGCGCCGAGGGCCTGCAGGAACTGGGCGACGCGTTCGTCACGCATCTGCGTGCGTCGAGTGACATCGCCGGCTTCGTGAGCCGGGTGACGCTCGCCGATGCGGCGGCGCGCACGAGCGTCGAGCCGCTCGACGACACCGATTGGTCGGAGAAGTGGAAGGAGCGCATCACCGCGCACCAACTCGGGCGCCTGACGGTGACGCCGCCGTGGCTGGCGAGTGGCCGCGATCCGGCGACGACGATCGTGATTGAGCCCGCGATGGCGTTTGGCACGGGCGAACACCCGACGACGCGCGGCGTGGTGCGGCTGATGCAGGAGGCGATCCGCGCGGGCGACACCGTGGCCGACCTCGGCGCGGGAAGCGCGGTCCTCGCGATCGCGGCGGCCAAGCTCGGTGCGGCACGTGCGTTTGCGATCGAGATCGATCCCGACGCAATCGGCAACGCCGAGGAGAACGTCGAGGCGAACGGCGTCGGCGACAGGGTGGCGGTGCTGGAGGGCGACGCTGCGGTGTTCCTTCCACTGGTGGCGCCGGTGCGGGTGATTCTCGCGAACATCATCAGCTCGGTGCTCGTGGAGCTGCTCCCGCTGATGACGATGACGCTCGCGGACGACGGCGTGATCATCCTGAGCGGCATTTTGCGCGAGGAGCGCGAGCGGATGCTGCAGGCGCTCGCCGATGGGGGATGGCGCGTCGAGGCCGAGGACGCCGAGGAGACGTGGTGGAGCGTGCGCGCGCGGCGCGCGTGACGGCGTGCGCGTGAGTCCCTCGCGCATTGTGCACGCGGACGCGAGATTGCGCGTGTGAGTCTCCCGACCTTTGTCACGGACGAACCGTTCGTCGCCGCCACGACCATCACGCTGGGCGAGGACGAGGCGCACCATATGCGCGTGCGCCGGCTCGAGAACGGGGCGCGCGTGCGGTTGCTCGACGGACAGGGCACGCGTGGCGAGGGCGTACTGACGCAGTTGGCCAAGCGACACGCGACGGTGGCAGTGGAGGTGGCGGCGTCGGTCGAGCCGCCGGCGCCGATTCACCTGCTGCTCCCCGTTGCCGACAAGGACCGGATGCTGTGGCTCGCCGAGAAGGCCACCGAGCTGGGCGTCGCGAGTTGGCGTCCGGTGCAGTGGCGTCGCTCGAAGCACGTGAATCCGCGCGGCGAGGGCCCGATGTTTCACCAGAAGGTCGTGGCGCGAATGCGCGCCGCGCTGGGGCAGAGCGGCGGCGCCTGGCTGCCGGCCACGTATCCCGACGCCACGGTGGAGCACGCGGTCGCCGCGCGCCCCGACGGGCTCGCGCTGCGGCTCGATGCGGGCGCGCCGCCTCTGCTCTCGGCGATGCGCTCATCCGTTGACGCGGTGACGCTGGCCATCGGCCCCGAGGGCGGATTCGAGCCCGCCGAGATCGCGGCGCTCGATGCGGCCGGCTTCGTGGCTGTGTCGCTGGGCGCGAACGTGCTGCGCTTCGAGACGGCCGCGATTGCGGGCGTGGCGGCGGTGCGGGCTGCGCTCGACGCCAATCCCGTCCCCTCACGCGACGAGGCCTAGCGATGGACAGCTGTCTCTTCTGCAAGATCGTGCGCGGCGACATTCCGGCGCAGCGCGTCGCCGAGAACGATGATTGCCTCGCGTTCCGGGACATCGCGCCGCAGGCGCCGACGCACGTGCTGGTGATTCCGAAGACGCACTACACCTCGCTGAACGACACGCCGGACGCGAGCGTCCTCGGCGCGATGGGCGAGATGGCCAAGGAGGTTGCGCGCGCGCTGGGCGTGGCGGAGTCCGGCTATCGCGTGGTGGTGAACACCGGGCGCGACGGCGGCCAGACGGTGCATCACCTGCATCTCCACCTGCTCGCGGGCCGCGGGCTGCACTGGCCGCCCGGGTGAAGGTCGCGCTCGTCCACGAGTGGTTGCTCACGCACGGCGGCTCGGAGGAGATCACGGGGCAACTGTGTCGGCTGTTTCCGGAGGCCGACCTCTACACGCTGATCGCGGACCCCGTGCCGTCCCTGCGCGCGCTGATCGGCGAGCGACGCATCGTGACCTCGTTCCTGCAGCGCATTCCGACGGCGACGCGCGCACACCGCCGACTCTTGCCGCTGTTTCCGCGCGCCATCGAGTCGTTCGACCTGCGGGGCTACGATCTGGTAATCAGTACGAGTCACGCGGTGGCCAAGGGCGTGCGCACGGGGCCGGGGCAGGTGCACCTCAACATCTGTTGCTCGCCGATTCGCTACGCCTGGGACTTGGAGGAGCAGTATCTCGCGGAGAGCGGGCTGGATCGCGGGTTGCGCGGCGCAGCGGCGCGTTGGCTGCTTGCGCGCTTGCGGCGCTGGGATCGTGCGACGGCGGATCGGCCCACGGAGATCCTGGCGATCTCGGAGTTCATCCGGGCGCGCATCGCGCGGGTGTGGGGCCGCGACAGTGGCGTGCTGTATCCTCCGGTGGCGACGGAGGAGTTCACGCCGGCGGGCTGGGATGCCGCGCGCGGGTCGCCTCCTGACCAGACCTATTGGGCGACTGCGGCGAAGCAGCGCGAGCCTGATCTCTGGGTGACGGCCTCGCGCTTTGTGCCGTACAAGCGGGTGCCACTGATCGTCGAGGCCTTCGCGACGATGCCCGAGCGGCGTCTTGTGGTGATTGGCGACGGGCCGGAAGCCGCCCGTGTGCGTGCCGTGGCTCGCGCAAACGTCACGCTACTGGGGCACCTGCCTCGAGCCGAGCTCATTGGGTGGCTGCGACGCGCGCGGGGCTTTGTGTTCGCCGCCGAGGAGGATTTTGGGATCGCGCCGGTGGAGGCGATGGCCTGTGGGACGCCGGTCGTCGCGTATGGGCGGGGTGGGGCGCTGGAGACCGTGACGGCGCAGACGGGCGTGTTCTTCGACGAGCAGACCGCGCCCGCGATTGTCACCGCAGTGGCGGACTTGGATGCGCGGCTCGCCGCGGGCAAGGTGACCGCGGAGGCCTGCCGGGCGCAGGCGGAGCGCTTCTCAGAAGCGGCGTTTCGGTCGGGCGTGCAGGCGGCGGTGGCGCGGCTCGTTTCGCCGGCTGCGGCCACGCCCGTTTCGCGCTGAGGGTGGGGTTGCCCAAGGGCTTGTATCTCCGTAACTTACGAGGCTCCCATCACCAGGTCCCCAGCCGGCGCTAGACACGCCATCAAGGGGGGAAGTCAGTTTGTCGGAAGTCGTCATCCACGAAGACGAGAATTTCGAGCGCGCGCTCAAGCGCTTCAAGAAGAAGTGCGAGAAGGCCGGAATCCTCGCGGATCTCCGTAAGCATCGTCACTACGAGAAGCCCAGCGAGAAGCGGAAGCGGAAGCTCAACGCCGCGCAGCGCAAGAATCGTCGCACCCGGACGCACTAAGTGGCGGAACTGGCGGCACGGCTGCAGGGCGAGCTGAACACCGCTCGCAAGGCGCAGGACAAAGAAGGCGTCCTGTTGCTGGGCACCGTGTTGGCCGACATCCGCAATCACGAGATCGCGGTCAAGCGCGCACTCACCGACGACGACGTCGTCGAGGTGCTCCGCAAGGCGATCAAGCGGCGACGGGAGTCGGTGGAGATGTACGAGAAGGCGGGCCGCGATGAACTCGCGGCCGCCGAGCGGCGGGAGGCGATGGCCCTTGAGGCCTACCTCCCGGCCGCACCCTCGGACGATGAAGTCCGCGCCGCCGTGCGCGCGGCCATCGCCGCAGGAGCCAAGCAGATTGGCGCCGTGATGGGGAAGGTGATGCCCGCATTCAAGGGCCGCCTCGACGGCAGCGTGCTCAGTCGCATCGCCCGCGAGGAGCTCGGGACGTCCGCGTGACGGTCCAGCCGCACGCACTCGACGTCCTCGAATTCGCGCGACTACTCGACCACGTCGCGGGGCACGCGTCCACCACGCCGGGCGCAGCACGCATCCGCGCGCTGCGCCCGCTGCGTGTCGGTGGCACGCACCTCGAACGCGACGAGGCCCTGACCGCCCTGCATCGCGAGCTCGCGCGCGTGACGGCGATGCGCGCCCTCGTCGGCGGCGAGCAACCGTTCCGGCCCGAGGCGATCCCGGAACTCGAACAGCCGCTGCAACGCCTGCGCGTGCTCGGCACCTCGTGGACGGGTCCGGAACTCTTGGGTGCCCTCACGCTGCTACGCTCGTCGCGGCTCACGCAGGCCGCGCTGCGGGACGACGCGCGACACCCGGCCGCGCGCGCGCCGCTGGCGGCGTTGGCCGACCGGCTGATCGTGCGCTCAGAGCTCGAGCAGCAGCTCGCGCGCGTGCTCACCGACGACGGCGAGCTGCGCGACGACGCCTCGCCCGCGCTGCGGCGCGTACGCAAGGAGTTGCGCGGCGCTGAGGCGGAGATCGTGCGGCTGCTCGAGCGGCTGATGGGCAAGCTCGAGGCGCATCACCGCGTGGACGACGCGTCGGTGACGCTGCGGAACGGCCGCTGGGTCATTCCAGTGCGGCGCGAAGGGCGCGGCAGCGTGGGCGGCATCGTCCACGACACATCGCAGTCGGGGCAGACGCTATTCGTGGAGCCGCCAGCGGCGGTGGAGGCGGGGAATCGGATTCGCGAACTCGAGGCCGAGGAACGTGCGGAGTGCGAGCGCTTGTTGCGGGAGCTGACGGACTTGCTGCGACCGGAACGCGAAGCGCTCGCCGACGCTTGGGACGCGCTGGTCACGCTCGATTCGCTCTACGGCCGCGCGCGCTACGCGCTCAGCGCCAAGTGCAGCGACATCGAGCTCGCCGCGTCGCGCGCGGGCTGGCACATTCGCGACGGACGGCACCCGCTGCTGCAGGCGCAGGGCGTCGAGGTGGTGCCCTTTGACTTGGCGATGGGTCCGGAGGAGCGCACGCTGTTGGTGTCCGGCCCCAACACGGGCGGCAAGACGGTGCTCCTGAAAGCCCTCGCGTTGATCGCCTTGATGGTCCAGTCGGGCATCCCTGCGCCGGTCGGCGCCGAGAGCGTGGTGCCGTGCTTCGACGACGTCTTCGCCGACATCGGCGACGAACAGTCGCTGGAGGCGTCGCTCTCGACGTTCTCGGCGCACCTCAAGCACCTGAAGGAGATCGTGGACCACGCGACGGCCGATTCGCTCGTGCTGGTGGACGAATTGGGGTCCGGCACCGATCCGCTGGAGGGCGCGGCGTTGGGCGGCGCGATCCTCGAGGCGCTGACGCGGCGCGGGACCACGACGATCGCGACCACGCATCTCGGTGCACTCAAGGAGCTCGCGGGCGAAGTGCCCGGCGTGGTGAACGCGTCGTTGCAGTTCGATGCCGAGCGACTGGCGCCGACGTACCGTCTGGTGAAGGGCATCCCTGGGCGCTCGTATGGTTTGGCGATCGCGCGCCGGCTCGCGATGTCCGATGCGGTGCTCGCGCGCGCCGAGGAGCGCGTGCCGCAGATGGAGCGCAACCTGAGTGCGTTGCTCGCGGACGTCGAGGCGCGCTCGGAGACGCTGGCCACTCGCGAGCGGGAAGTGGCGGCGCAGCAGGGGGACCTGCAGGCGCGTGCGGCGCGGATCGCGGAGCGCGAGGCGACGGTCAAGGCGAAGGAACGCGAGATGGAGCGCGCGGCGCGCTCGGAGTCGCGGCGCTACCTGCTGGAGGCGCGGCAGGAGGTCGAGCGCACGATTCAGTCGCTGCGCGCGGCGGGCTCTGCGAATCTCGACGCGAACGCCGCTGAGGCGCGTCGCGCGATTGAGCAGCGCGCGGACCGCGAGCGCGACGCGCTGGAGTCACTGGACGCGGCGGAGAAGGCGGCGCGCGACGCGCTGTGGGCCGCGCGCGAGCGCGACGAGGCCGCGCGGGACCGCCGCGGCGTGGCGCTCGCGCCCGGCGACGCCGTGGAAGTGGGCACGCTGGGCGGCAAGACGGGCAAGCTGCTCGAGCGGCGCGGTGACGAGGCGGTCGTGATGGTGGGCGCGCTCAAGCTCACGGTGCCGTTCGACGCGCTGCGCCGGGTGTCGCAGCGGCACCTCAAGGAATCCGTGCCGGTGGCCGTGGTGGATGTGCCCGAGATCCACGCCAAGACCGAGGTGGACCTGCGGGGGATGCGCGTGCACGAGCTGGACGACGCGCTCGTGCAGGCGCTCGACGCCGCGCATCGCGCCGACTTGCACGTGCTCCGCATCATCCACGGGAAGGGCACGGGTGCGCTGCGCGAACGCGTGAACCAGGTGCTTAAGGCGGATCGCCGCGTCAAGCAGTTTCGGCTGGGCGCGTGGAACGAAGGCGGGGCCGGCGTGACCGTCGCGGAGCTCGCGTGATTCCCGACGAGATCGTCGAGCAGATCTCGCAGCAGGCGGACATCGTCGCCATCATCGGCGAGCACGTGCGCCTGAAGAAGACGGGCTCGGTGTGGCGCGGGCCCTGCCCGTTCCACCAGGGCACGAACAACAACTTCTCGGTGATGCCGCGCGGGGGCTACACCTGCTTCGTGTGCGGCGAGAAGGGCAGCGTGTTCACGTTCGTGCAGAAGCGGCTCGGGATGAGCTTCGTCGAGGCGGTCAAGTACGTGGGGGCGAAGACGGGCATCGAGGTGCCGGAGATCCAGCGGCGGCGCGAAGGCCCTGACTCGCGCGAGCCGATGTGGGAGCTACACGCCACGGTCTCCGAGTTCTTTCAGCACACGCTGTGGGAGACGCCGGCGGGCGAGCCGGCGCGGGCCTACCTCAAGGAGCGCGGCGTGCTGCGCGAGGCGGCGGCGCGCTTCGCGGTCGGCTTTGCCCCGCGCGACCCCGGCGCGATGCGCGCGCACCTCGCCGGTCTTGGCGTGCCTGAGGAGCGCCTCGTGGCGGCGGGCCTCCTGCTCAAGCGTGACGACAGTGCAGAGCTGCGGCCGCGGTTTCGCGACCGGCTGATCTTCCCGATTCACGACCAAAGCGGCCACACCGTGGGCTTCGGGGGGCGCCTCCTCGGCCCCGGCGAGCCCAAGTATCTCAACTCGGCCGAGTCCGAGATCTTCTCCAAGGGCAAGCTCCTCTACAACCTCGGCAACGCCCGCAACGCGATTCGCCGCGAGGATCGTGTGCTGCTCGTGGAGGGCTACTTCGACGTGTTCCGGCTGGTGGATGCCGGTATCGAGCACGTGGTCGCGCCGATGGGCACCGCGCTGACCGAGCAGCAGGCCGAGCTGTTGGCGCGCTTCACGAAACACGTCGTCCTGCTGTACGACTCCGATGGTCCGGGGCAGAAGGCGACGTTTCGCGCCGCCGACGTGCTGCTGGCCAAGGGAATGGACGTGCGCGTCGTGACGCTGCCCGATGGCGAGGATCCCGACACGTTCACGCGGGCCAAGGGGCGCGCGGGAATGGAGCCGCTGATCGAACAGGCGATGGACGTGTTTGATCGCAAGGTGCAGTTGCTGCAGCGGGCCGGTTGGTTCAACGACCTCCAGCACAAGCGGCGCGCGCTCGACCGGCTGTTGCCGACGATCCGGGCAGCCAGCGATCCAATCACGCGTGACCTGTACCTGGCGCGCGCCGCCGATGCGGCGGGTATTGCGCGCGAGGTGTTGCTCTCCGAGTTGCACGCGGTACGCCGGGGTGCCGGACGTCCGATGACTCGTGGGGCGACACGCGTGGCGCAGCCGTACGATCCCGATGGCGCGCTCCGTGACTCCGACGCGCCGCCGCCGGGCGATGACGCAGCACCGGTCGTGCTCACGGGACCGTATCGGCCCGCCGTCGAGCAGGGCGCGGCCGAGCAGTCACTGCTCCGCGTGATGCTCACGCAGCCGGTGTGGCAGGACCAGATCATCGAGGAGATCGGTAAGATCGAGTTCGATGAGCTGCCGGCCGAGGGCGAGGCGGGAGCGTTGGGAGAGGAGCACCCCGGCGTGTTCCGCGATCCCGTATTCGCGGC
>CAYPYY010000016.1:0-11411 GCA_964414995.1 uncultured Gemmatimonas sp. | reverse complement strand
CCCTCCACACTGCCGATGTCTGAAATCTCCGCTCTCCTCGCCCTGCAGACCGACGACCTCGCGATCCACGAGATCGAGACCAAGCTTGCGGCGCTCGAGCCGCGCATCGCCGAGCTCGACGCCCGGCGGCGCCGCCTTGTGGACTCCGTGGAGCGCCAACAGGCGGCGGTGACGGCCGAGGAGAAGAAGCAGGCCTTTCTCCGCGACAAGATCGCCGAGCACCGGGGGCTGATCGAGCGCAACCAGGCGCAGCTCGACGCCGTGAAGACGATGCGGCAGGCGACGGCGGCGGCGGCGCAGATGGAACAAGCCAAGCGCATCGTGGCCGGCGAGGAGAGCGACCTGCTCGCACTCAACCGGCGGCTCGAGGAAATGCGTGGCGCGCTCAACGCCGCGAAGACGGACCTGCAGGCGCTGGAGACGGAGCAGTCCACGGCCCGGAGTGAAGTGGCCGAGCAGCGCGGCGCGCTGGAGTCCGAGCTGGCCGCGGCGACGACCAAGCGTGCGGAGACGGCCAAGGACGTGCCGGCCGCGCTGCGCACCCGCTACGACCGCATCCGCAGCAAGAAGCGCGTGCACGTCGTGGTGGCGCTCAACTCGCTGTCCTGCGGCGCCTGCGACACGGCCATCCCGATGCAGCGGCGGCACGCGATGCTGGCCACGGGCTCGATCGAGCTCTGCGAGGTCTGCGGCGTGCTGATGTACCACCAGGCGTGAGTCGCGTCCGTCCGGCGGCGCGCTGGCGCGCAGCCCCGGTCGCGGATCCAGCACAGCTCGACGCCCTCCTGCGAGGGATGACGCCGCTGTGGACGGAGAAGGAGCGGCCCGTCCCGCCGGAGGCGCTGTTCCGCCTGCTCGTCATCCGCGGCGTGCACGCGGTGGACGACGCCAAGCGCTTCCTGCGGCCGCGGCTCGATGGGCTTGTGCCGGCCGAGGCGCTCACCGACCTCACGCGCGCGGCGGAGCGACTATCACAGGCGATTGATCGCCGCGAGCGGATTCTCGTGCACGGCGACTACGACGTGGACGGCATCTGTTCGACCGCGATGCTCACGCGCGGCCTGCGCGCGCTCGGTGCCGATGTCGAGCCATTCATCCCCGACCGTCGTAAGGACGGCTACGACCTGGGCGCCGCGGGCGTGGCGAAGGCGCAGGAGATCGGCGCGCGCGTGGTGCTTACCTGCGATTGCGGCACGACCGCCCTTGCCGCGGCGCGCGCCCTCCGCGAGGCGGGCATTGACCTCATCATCACGGACCATCACCGGCTAGCCGAGTCGCTTCCTGAGTGCTTCGCGCTGGTGAATCCCCAGCGCGAGCGCGACGTGGAGTCGCGCGATGATCAGTATCTCGCGGCCGTCGGCGTGGCGTGGAAGCTGCTGCGCACACTCACCGCGATGCGCGGCGGCGATCTCGAGGCAGTGGACGATCAGCTCGAACTCGTGGCCTTGGCCACCGTGGCGGACGTGGCGTCGCTCAAGGGCGACAACCGCATCTTCGTGGCCGAGGGGCTGCGGCGGATGACCACGGCACCGGCGGCGGGCAAGCCCGACCGGCGCAATCGCGGCCTGCAGTGGTTGATCCGCTCTGCGAGTCTCGACGACAAGCGGCTCACGGCCGGTCGCCTGGGCTTCGTGGTGGCGCCGCGCTTGAATGCGCTGGGCCGCGTGCGACAGGCCATCGAGGGCGTGCAACTCCTGCTCACCGACGACGACGAGACGGCGTCGCGTCTCGCGCGGCTGTGCAACGAGGCCAACGCCCAGCGGCAGGAGTTGGACCGTAGCATCCTCGAGGAGGCGCAGCGGATGCTTGACGCGCCGGCGCGCCGCGATGCGCTGGCGCACGTGCTCGCCGGCGAGGGCTGGGAGCCCGGGGTGATCGGGATTGTGGCGTCGCGCATCGCTGAGCTGACGCATCGGCCCACGTTTATGATCGCCGTGCACGCCGACGGCGGCGCGCGCATCGGCAAGGGCTCGGGGCGTTCGATTCCGGGCTTCGACCTGCACGCCGCGCTCTCGGCTTGCGGCGACTTGCTCGACAAATACGGCGGCCATCGGGCAGCAGCGGGACTCACCATTCAGGCGAGCCGGATCGAGGCCTTCGCGGAGCGATTCGAAGCGCACGCGCGCGCGGAGTTTGCCGTGCGTCCGGATCTGCTGGAGCCGGAACTGCGCCCGGACCTCGAGCTGCCGCTGCACGCCGCGGACGACGCGCTGCTCGCGGCGCTGCGGCATCTGGAGCCGTTCGGCGTCGGGAACGCCGGCCCCGTGCTCGTGTCGCGCGGAGTGCGGCTGCGCGGTCCCGCGCGCACAGTGGGGAACGACGGCCTCAAGCTCTCGTTCGCGACCGAGTCAGGCCCGAAGGAGGGCGTGGGCTGGGGGCTGGGCGCGCGGCGCGCACAGATCCCGGCGGATGGCGCGATTGACATCGTCTACCGGCTCGAGCTGAACGAGTACCGCGGCGCGAGCACGCTGCAGGCCAACCTCCTGGACTTCGCCCCGAGCGATGGCTGAGCTGCGGATCGTCGCCGGCGAGTGGCGGGGGCGGCGCATCAAGGTGCCGGCGCGCGGGGTGCGCCCCACGGCGGACCGCGTGCGCGAGGCGTGGATGAGCATCGTCCTGCCGGTGATCGATGGCGCGCGGGTGGTGGATCTGTGCGCGGGATCCGGCGCACTGGGCCTCGAGGCACTCTCGCGCGGCGCGGTGCACTGCGACTTCGTCGAGCGCGACGGCGCCACGTTGCGCACGTTGCGGGAGAACCTCGCGGCGCTCGGCGCGGAGCCGCGCGCGACCGTGCACCGCAGCGACGCGGTGGCGTTCGTCACCGCGGAAGCGGGGGCGGCACCCCGCTGGGACCTGGCCTTCGCCGACCCGCCGTACCGCGAGAGCCTCGCCGAGGCGCTCGCCGCGCGCTGGCTGTCGGCGCCGTTCGCGACGACATTTGGGGTCGAGCACGAGGCCTCGCTCGTGCTCCCGTCGCCTGAAGCCGGGGCGACGAGCGAGCGACGCGTCTACGGCGACACCGCCATCACCCTCTACCGCCTGAGCGACTGACGATGCCGAAGACCGCGCTCTACGCCGGCAGTTTCGACCCCATCACGAATGGGCACGCCGACCTCATCAAGCGGTCGCTGGGCTTCGTGGACCGGCTGGTGGTCGGCGTGGCCATCAACGTGTCGAAGCAGCCGCTGTTCAGCGAGGCCGAGCGTGTGCAGCTCATTCGCGCCGCCCTCGACGACGACCCGCGCGTGGATGTGCGCGCCTTCCGAGGGCTGGTGGTGGACTTCGCCCGCGAGGCGGGGGCCAAGGTGATCCTGCGCGGCCTCCGTGCCGTCGCCGACTTCGAGTACGAGTACCAGATGGCCCTGATGAATCGTCATCTGGCACCGGCGCTGGAGACGATGTTTATGGTGCCGTCGCTCGAGGTGAGCTACGTGAGCTCATCGTTGGTGCGCGAGGTGGCGCGCTTCGGCGGCGACATCGACAAACTCGTGCATCCGCGCGTCGCCGAGGCGTTGCGCGCCAAGTTCCCTCAGTCATCTTTCACGCAGACCCCGCATTCGAGCCGCCAATGAGTCTCCAGGTGTCCAAAGAGGGCGACGTCGTCGTCATCGAGATCGAAGGCCAGCTGATCGTGAGCAACCGGCAGGAGCTCAAGCAGCGCGTGCTGGACGAGGCCGAGGGCGGCGCGCGCAAGATCGTCGTGGACTTCGCGCGCACCGGCTACATCGACTCCGCCGGTCTCGGCGTGCTCGTGTCGCTGGCCAAGCGGCTGCGCGAACTCGGCGGCGACATCCGCCTCGCCAACCTGAACGACGACCTCCAGACGCTGTTCGAGCTCACCAAGCTCGACACGCTGTTCCAGATCAGCGACACCCGCGAGCGCGCCCTCGAGAGCTTCTAGATGGCGGTGCGCGGCACGCTGGACCTGCGCATCCCGAGTGACGTAGGGCAGATCAAGCCGGTGGTGGACCTCGTCGTTCGCCGCTGCGCCGAGTTGTCGTTTGACCGTCGCCAACTGTCCCTCAACCTGCCGGTGGCGCTCACCGAGGCGTTGAGCAACGCCATCCTGCGCGGCAATCGCGAGGACGCGAGCAAGCAGGTGCGGATCCGCGCCGTGTTCTCGGAGCGCGAGGTCGTCGTCGAGGTGGAGGATGAAGGTGCGGGCTTTGACCTCGAGGCCTGCATCGAGGACCCGACCACGGCCGACGCGCTCGAGCGCGAGGACGGGCGGGGGCTCTTCTTGATGCGGGCGCTGATGGACCACGTGGAACGGGTGGACGGCGAGCGCAACGTGGTGCGCCTCACGCTGCGCCGCGCGGGGCACGCGGCGTGAGCGACCTGAGCGCGGTCCTCGGCGCGTTCTCCGCGGCCTACGGTTGCGGGGCCACGCTGTGGACGCAGGCGGCGCCCGGCACCGTGCTCGAAGTGGCGGCGACCTCCGGCGGTGATGTCACGCCGCCCGAAGGCTTCGCACAGATCGAGGGCAGTGAGCCCGCGACCCGCGAGACGGCGCTCGGCACCCAGCTCGTGGTGCGGCTGCCTGGTCGCACCCGCGCGTGGCTCGGGGTGGGGCCCGTGAGCGATGACGACGGCGAGCCGCGGCGCTGGCTCGCGGTGCTCGTGCCCGTGCTCGCGCAGATGCTGCAGAGCCAGTGGGAGGCACGGCACGCCGCCGACGAGCTGATGGAGCGCTACGAAGAGATCAACCTGCTGTACTCGATCTCCGAGATCCTCGGCCGCACCGTGACGCTGGAGGAAGCCGCGCGCACGATTCTGCTCGAGGTGAGCGACACCGTGGGAGCGGACTACGGCGCGCTGCTGGTGTTCGATCCCGCGGCGGGGCTGCTTCGTCCGGTGACGACCCTGCGCGCGCCCAGCGCCCCCGAGGCCACGCCGATTCCGATTGATGATCCGCTCGCCGTGTCGTCGCGCGTGTTCCGCACGCGACACGCGCTGCTCGTGAACGCCGGCGTGCTCGAGAGCCCGTTTGAGGCGCCGTTCCGCTCCGGTGCGATGCTCAGCGTGCCAATCACCTGGACCACGCCAGAAGGCGGCGTGCCGCTGGGTGTGGTGTGCCTCAGCGGCCGGCGCCACGGCGAGAGCTTCACCGCCGGCGACGAGAAGCTCGTGGCGGCGGTAGGCTCACAGATTGGCACCGCGATCCAGAACGCGCGGCTGGTGCGGTCGTCGCTCGATCAGGAACGGCTCGCCAGCGAGATGCGGCTGGCGCAGGAGCTGCAGATGAAGCTCTTGCCCAGCGGCGAGGTGGTGGCGCCCGAGGCGCTCTGCGCCGTGCGCGTCGAGGCCGCAGAGGGTGTGGGCGGTGACTTCTACAACCTCTTCCGACTTGGCGACGGGCGCACGGGTGTGCTGATCGGCGATGTGTCGAGCCACGGATATCGTGCGGCGCTGATAATGGCGCTGGTGATGAGCGCCACGGCAATTCACGCGCAGACCACGGCTGATCCCGCCGAGACGGTGTCGGCGCTGCTGGCGACGCTTGAGGAGGAACTGCGCGAGACGGAGATGTTTCTCTCGCTGTGCTACGTGGTCGTGGACCGCAATGCGCGGACGGTGCGCTGGACGAACACGGGCCATCCGCACGCCTTCGTGATTGGCGCCGATGGCGTCGCGACGCGCCTCGTGGCCACGGATCCACCGCTGGGACTTGGCGGCGAGGAGTTCCACGTGCAGTCGCGCGCCTGGGATCCGGCGAGCGACGTGCTGACGCTCTTTACCGACGGCGTCAGCGACGCACGCAATGCGCAGGGCGAGCCGCTCGGCGAGGCGCGGGTGCTCGACGTGTTGCGCGCACGGCGGCGCGAGGTGCCCTCGCGGATCGTGGACGGCGTGTTTGCGCTCGTCGAGGGCCATCTGGGGCGCGCCGTGCCGCACGACGACCAGGCCGTGGTGGTGCTGAGGCACGCGTGAGCGAGCGGCTCCCGCGGCCGAAGAAGCGACTCGGGCAGCATTTTCTCACCGATCCCAAGCTGCTCGCGCGCATCGCCGATGCGCTCGGGGCCACGCCCACGGACACGGTGATCGAGATCGGGCCCGGGCGCGGTGCGCTGACGGCGCAGTTGCTCGGGCGTGCGGGGCGGGTGATTGCGATCGAGCTCGACCGTGAGCTCGCGCCGATGCTCGCGGCGCGATGGCGCGACGAGCCGCGGTTCCGCGTCGTCGAGGGCGACGTCCTCGAGCAGGACTTGGGCGCGCTGGCGGGCGGAGCGTACCTGTTGGCAGGCAACGTGCCCTACAACATCACCACACCTATTCTGTTTCACGCGATGCAGCGGCCGCGGCCACTACGCGCCGTGTATCTCGTGCAATTGGAGGTCGCGCAGCGCGTCGTTGCGGCGCCGGGCAGCGAGGACTACGGCGCGCTGAGCGTCAACGTGCAGGCGCACGCGGATGTCGAGCTGCTGTTCCGGGTGGGCGCGCGCGCCTTCACGCCGCCGCCCAAGGTGGAGAGCGCGGTGATTCGCGTGACACCGCGCGCCGAGCCGTTGATGCGTCCGGACGAGGAAGAGCCATTTCGGCTGCTCGTGCAGGCGGCCTTCGGATTGCGTCGCAAACAAATGCGGCGCGTGGTGCGCACGGTCCGCGACGTGAGCGCGGAGCAGGCCGACGCGATGCTCGCGGCGGCGGGAATCACACCTGAGGCGCGGCCGGAAACGCTGGCGCCCGGCGATTTCCTGAGGTTGCTGCGCGCCTAGTATTGCAGCAGTGGGTGCGGCACGCCCGCACAATCGTGCCGGCGGTGCACCGCGCGCCCGTCAGGCGCTGTGGCGCTCGCCGCTGTCGTGCGTGAGCGAGTAGGCCAGGATCTCCAACTCGGTCGCCATATTCACGGCGCGCAGCGTCACGTCCGCCGGCGCGTGCAGCGGGGCCGGGGCGAACGAGAGAATCGCCTTCACGCCGGCCGCGACGACGCGGTCCACGACCGGCTGAGCCGCCTCGGCCGGCACGCAGACCACGACGATCCGCGGGCGGTGCTTGGCGATGTCCCGCTCGAGGTCGCGCGAGGACTGCACCGTGATGTCACCGAGCTTCGAGCCAATCTTGGCGGGGTCGGCGTCGTAGACACCGAGCACGTGGAAGCCGCGCGAGGTGAAGCCGCGGTACTGCGCGAGGGCGGCGCCGATCTTGCCCGCGCCGACGATGATCACTGGCCAGGGTTGCTGGAGTCCGAGGATCTCGCGAATCGAGGCGATGAGGTCCTTGACCGAGTAGCCGAGCCCGCGCTTGCCGAAGGAGCCAAAGAAGGAGAGGTCCTTCCGCACCTGGGCCGAGGTGGTGCCGCCGAGGCGCGCGAGTTCACCGGAGGAGACGGTGGTCTGCCCGCGCGTCTCGAATTCCTCGAGGAAGCGCAGGTAGAGCGAAAGGCGTCGGATGGTGGATTCGGCGATGTGCTTCACGGGGCAGTGGCTTGTGAAATCCTTCACAAGGTACTCGCTCCACCCCGTCCGACTCAATAGGCGCCGCGCACCGATTGCTCCATCGGCGCGCGATTCCGCTGTCGGGCCGACGCCGCGCCGACCTTAGATTCACCGGATGGACCTGCACACGCTGCCCTACGTCGTCGTGGACGTCGAGACCACCGGGGGACAGGCCTGGGGCAGTGATCGGGTCACCGAAGTGGCCGCCGTGCACGTCGAGGGCGACGCCGTCTCGCTGGCCTTCCACTCGCTGGTGCATCCCGGACGCCCGATTCCGTGGCAGATCACGCGCCTCACCGGCATTGACGACGCGATGGTGCGCGATGCCCCGCGCTTTGAGGACATCGCGGGCGAACTCGCGGCGGCGCTGGTCGGGCGCGTGTTCGTGGCGCACAACGCCACCTTCGACTTCGGCTTTCTCGACGCCGAGTTTGCGCGCGTCGCGCCCACGCCGTTGGGCTCGCTGGTGATGGGGCAGCTCTGCACCGTGCGACTGGCACGGCGGCTGCTCGCGCATCTGCCGCGCCGCAATCTCGATGCGGTGAGCGCCTACTACGGGGTGTCCATCACCGACCGCCACCGGGCCAGTGGCGACGCGCTCGCCACCGCCGCCGTGCTGCGCGGACTGCTCGGCGATGCCTCGCGCCGCGGCGTACACACCTGGGGTGACCTCGACACGCTGCTGGCGCGGCGGACGGCTCGCGCCAAGCGCAGCGCGCTGCCCAAGTGGAGCGAAGGCGCCGACGGCGCCTGAGCTACCAGATCACGCGGAGCTCCGACACCGCGCGGTCCGCGTCTTCCTCCGTGCGACCCATCGTCTTGAGCGCGACGTGCGTGATGCCGTAGGCGAGCTCCCGCTCGCCCATCAGCACCTGGCCGACGTCCATCTGCTTGAGGAACCGCATCTCGGCCTGCGAGTGCGTGCGCACGACGGTCTCGATCGTCGGATTTTCCTTCTTGGCGCCGGTCACAATGCTGCGGGCCTGGTACGGATCCGGCGAGGTCACGATGAGCAAGCGGGCCGTGTTCACGTGGGCCTGATGGCGCACCGTCTCGCGCGCGGCGTCGCCGTAGACGGCCGGGATGCCGAGTGCGCGCAGCGACTCGACCGTCGCCCGGTCCTGCTCCACGACGACGTAGGGCACGCCTTCCTGCTCGAGCGCGTAGGCGATGACGGAGCCCACGCGGCCGTGGCCCACCAGCACGGCGTGGTCGCGCATTGCGGGGTCGTGCGCGGAGTCGAGTGCGTGCAGCGGATCGTCCGCGCGGTTGCGCTCGAGCGCGTCCTGGAGCCGCGGGCGCTCACGCACCCAGCGCTCAATCGGCTTGGCCAGCGAGAACGCCAATGGGTTGAGCGTGATGGAGAGCAGGGCACCGGCCACAATCAGCGTCTGTGCGTCGGTCGGGAGCAGTCCGAGCGACACGCCGAGCGCTGCGAGGATGAACGAGAACTCGCCGATCTGCGCCAGCGAGGCCGACACAATGAGTGCGCGGTGCAGCGGATGCCGGAAGGCGAGCACGATGGCGGCGGCGGCCACGGACTTGCCGATCATCACGACGAGGACGACGCCGAGGAGCCGCAGCGGTTCGTCGAGCAGGATGCGCGGATCGAACAGCATCCCGACCGAGAAGAAGAACAGCACCGCGAACGCGTCCTGCAGGGGCAGGGCGTCCGCGGCGGCTTGATGGCTCAGGTCGCTTTCGCTGATGACCACGCCGGCGAAGAACGCGCCAAGCGCGAAGGACACGCCGAATAGCGCGGCCGCGCCGACGGCGATGCCGAGTGCGACGGCGAGCACGGCGAGGGTGAAGAGCTCACGTGAGCCCGTGCGCGCCGTGCGCTCGAGCAGCCACGGCACCACCCGCCGGCCGACGACGAGCATCAGCACGAGGAAGGCCGCGACCTTGGCGAGCGTGATGCCGATGGCCTCGAGGACGTGGCCGTCGGCGCTCACGCCTGCGGCGCCGCCCGGGGTGCCGCCGAGCGGGCCGGCGAGGGCGGGCAGCAAGACCAACGCGAGCACCATCGCGAGGTCCTCGACGATCAGCCAGCCGACGGCGATGCGACCGTCGGCGGTGTCGAGGGCCCCGCGTTCCTCCATCGCGCGCAGCAGCACGACCGTGGACGCAACCGAGAGCGAGAGCCCGAACACCGCGGCGCTGCCCCAGCCCCAGCCCCACCAGTGGGCGAGCACGGCACCGAGTGCGGTGGCGACGGCGATTTGCGCCACGGCGCCGGGGACGGCGATGCGGCGCACCGCCAGCAGCTGCTCGATCGAGAAGTGGATGCCCACGCCGAACATCAGCAGGATCACACCGATCTCGGCGAGCTGCGATGCGAGCCCCGCGTCGGCGGTGACGCCGGGCGTGAACGGGCCCGCCACGATGCCCGCCGCCAAGTAGCCGACGAGGGGCGGCAGCTTGAACCGCTGGGCCAGCATCCCGAGCAGGAAGGCCAGCCCGATGCCGGTCGCGATGGTCCCGATGAGGGCGGTGTCGTGCGGCATTTCGCAAAGTAATGCGCGACCGGGCGCGCGGGTTGAGCTGCGCTAGATTCCGCCTCGATGAGCGCACCAACTCCTCTCCACACCGCCCGCGCACTCGGCGCGTGGCGCATCCACGCCCTGCAGGCCGGCGGCCAACAGCTCGATGGCGGCGCGATGTTCGGCGTCGTCCCGAAGACGCTGTGGTCGCGGCGACTCGCCGCCGACGATCGCAATCGCATCCCGATGGGGATGCGCTGCCTGTTGGTCGAGCACCCGGCGGGACTGGTGCTGATCGACACGGGCATCGGCAACAAGGAGGACGCCAAGTTCCACGAGATCTATGGCGTGGAGGCGGAGGTGCCGGGGCACCGCACGATGCTCGAAGCCGCGCTGGCGGCTGCGGGCTTCACGCCGGCGGACGTGCGGGTGGTGATCAACACGCACCTGCATTTCGACCACGCGGGCGGGAACACGGTGCGAGACGAAGCGGGGCAGGTCGTCCCCACGTTTCCGAACGCGCGCTACCTCGTGCACGCCGGGGAGATGGAGTACGCCACACACACGAACGAGCGCACGGCGGCGAGCTACTTCCCACGCAACTGGGACGTCCTCAAGACCTCCGGCCAGTTGGAGTTGGTGCAGCACGACGTCGAGCTCGTCCCGGGCATCCGGATGCGCCACACGCCAGGCCACACGCCGTTCCACCAGAGCATCGTGCTCGAGTCAGCGGGCGAGACGGCGGTGTTCCTCGGCGACGTCTGTCCGACGGCACATCACGTGCCGCTGCCGTGGATTATGGGCTACGACGTGGAGCCGCTGGTGACACTGGAGTCAAAGCGGGCGTTGTGGCGGGATGCGGTGGCGGGGAACTGGCTGGTGGTGTTTGAGCACGATGCGGAGACGGCGTGGGGCAGGATCACAGAGGGGGCGAAGGCGCACGAGGTGGTTGTTGAACAGCAGTTGTGAGTATTGAGTAGTGAGTTGGCAGGGTCAGTACCTGACTCTCATAACACACGACTCACAACTCACGACTGCAGTTGCCGTTACCCAGCCTCTTGACCTAAGGCAAGCCCCCACCTAGCTTTAGCCCCAATCCAGCAAGCGATCGAGCGGGCGCTCGATCCACCCTCTGGCCTCCACGCCCCGGCGTGGCTGTGCTGCAGGAGTCCCGACAGGCCACCCCGCACGGTTTGCGCCGTGCGGTCTGTGCGTTTGACGCGGACTCCGAGTGCGGGGTCCGCGTTCTGTTTTCCCTCTGCAGGAGCCGTCGTATCCAGGATACCAAAAATCGGGGTCCCCGCATCAATCGGCAGATCCGCATTTCGCCGGTCCGTGTGATCGGAGCGGATGGGTCGCAGCTGGGGGTTCTTGAAGTGGATGTCGCCTTGCGTATGGCCGATGAGGCGGGACTCGACCTGGTCGAGGTCGCGCCGCTGGCTCGTCCCCCGGTGGTCCGCATTATGGACTACGGGAAGTACAAGTTCGA
>CAYPYY010000015.1:33757-37113 GCA_964414995.1 uncultured Gemmatimonas sp. | reverse complement strand
ACCGGCAACGCACCACTCACGACTGCAGTTCACTCACTGAACCATACGATGCTCCGAATCACAGACCTTCACGCCTCCGCCGGCGACAAGCAGATCCTCAAGGGCATCTCGCTGGAGATCAAGCCGGGCGAGGTGCACGCCATTATGGGCCCCAACGGCTCCGGGAAGTCCACGCTCGCGCAGGTGATCGCGGGCCACCCGGGCTACGAGGTGACGTCCGGCTCCATCGAATACCTCGGCGAGGACCTGCTGGAGCTCGAGAGCGAGGAGCGCGCGCAGAAGGGCGTGTTCCTGGCCTTCCAGTATCCGGTCGAGATCCCCGGCGTGACGAACGCCTACTTCCTGCGCGCGGCGTACAACGAGATCCGCAAGTCGCGTGGCGAGGACGAGGTGGATCCGATCGAGTTCCTCGACATTATGGAAGAGAAGCTCAAGCTCGTCGAGATGGACGCCTCGATGATGCAGCGCTCGGTCAACGCCGGCTTCTCGGGCGGCGAGAAGAAGCGCAATGAGATCTTGCAGATGGCAGTACTGGAGCCGACGCTCGCGGTGCTCGATGAGACCGACTCCGGCCTCGACATCGATGCGCTGCGCATCGTGGCCGAGGGCGTGAACAAGCTGCGGCGGCCCGATCGCTCGACGATCGTGGTGACGCACTACCAGCGGCTGCTCAACTACATCGTGCCCGACCACGTGCACGTGCTGGCGGGCGGACGCATCGTGAAGAGCGGCGGCAAGGAGCTGGCGCTCGAGCTCGAGGCCAAGGGATACGACTGGCTCATCGAGCCGGCGGCGGCGGGCGTCTGACGTGACCACGCCGTACACGGATCAGTTCGCGACCTTCGCCGAGCAGACCGCCGGCGAGGGCCCGTCGTGGCTCCCCGCCCTGCGGCAGGCCGCGATGGAGCGCTTCACCACGCTCGGATTCCCGACCACGCGCGACGAGGACTGGCACTTCACGTCCGTCACGCCGATCGCCGAGCGTACGTTCCGCACGATCAAGCCGGCGGCAAGCACGCTCTCGCTCTCCGACCTCGAGCCCTATCTGGTGGACGAGGAGTGGCACCGCCTGGTCTTCGTGAACGGCCGGCTCGAGCCCAATCTCTCGCAGTTCAGCGAGCTGCCGGCGGCGGTGCAGTTCGCGCCGCTCAGCGATATGCTGCGCGAGGATCCGGCTTGGCTGCAGGAGCACCTCGGCACACTCGCCGCGTTCGACAAGGCGGCGTTCACGGCAATGAACACGGCGTTTATGCAGGACGGCGTGGTGCTGCGCGTGCCGAAGGGCGAAGTGGTCGAGACGCCGATCCACATCATCAACGTCGCCGACGCAAACGCGACGGGTGCCGCCATCCATCCGCGGATGCTGGTGGTGGCCGAGTCGCTGTCGCAGGTGCTGTTGGTGGAGAGCTACATCGGACTCGGCAACGTGCCGTACCTGGTGAACGCGGTGGCCGAGGTCGTCGTGGGCGACGGCGCGCGCGTGGACCACTACAAGGTGCAGCGTGAGAGCGGCGAGGCCTACCACGTGGGCACCGCACAGGTCACGCAGGGCCGCGACTCGATCTACCACAGCTTCTCGTACGCGGCCGGCGCGGCGCTGTCGCGCACCAACATCTACACCAAGCTGGCCGGCACCAACGGCGAGGCGCGCCTCAACGGGCTCTACGTGCTCGATGGCGCGCAGCACGGCGACCACCAGACCTTCGTGGAGCATCTCGCCGAGGCCTGCGCGAGCCGCGAGCTCTACTGTGGCATTCTCGACGGCAGCTCGCACGGCGTGTTCAACGGCAAGGTGTTCGTGGACCCGATCGCGCAGAAGACCGACGGCAAGCAGACCAACAAGGCGCTGCTGCTCTCGCCGCAGGCGCGGGTGGACACGAAGCCGCAGCTGGAGATCTTCGCCGACGACGTGAAGTGCACGCACGGCGCGACGGTCGGGCGGATTGACGAGATGGCGCTGTTCTACCTCAAGAGCCGTGGCATCGGCGGGGAGAATGCGCGCGCGCTGCTCACGTACGCGTTCGCCGCCGAGGCGCTGGAGACGATCGAGATCGACGCGCTGCGGCTCTCGTTGGAGCGCAACGTGTTCGAGCGCTTCACGCACACGCGGCTCGAGTAGGGCGGCACGCGATGGCAGACGCTGCGCTCGACGCCCTGTACCAGGAAGTCATCCTGGACCACAACCGGCGGCCGCGGAATTTCCATCCGATGGAGCACGCCACCTGCAGTGCGGATGGCAAGAACCCGAACTGCGGCGATCAGCTCACGGTGTGGCTCAAGGTCGAGGGCGACCGCGTGGCTGACATCTCGTTTCAGGGAATGGGCTGCGCAATCTCCAAGGCCTCGGCGTCGATGATGACCGAGGCCGTGAAGGGGAAGTCGCCGGCCGACGCGGTGCGGCTGTACGAGAAGGTGCATCGCCTCGTGACCGGCGAGGACCCCGCGCTGGCCAAGGACAAGGAGCTGGGATCGCTGCGCGCGCTGGGCGGCGTGAGTCGGTTCCCGATGCGCGTGAAGTGCGCGAGTCTCAGTTGGCACGCGATGAAGGCCGCGCTCGACGGCGCGACCGAGGTGACAACGGAAGGACCCGAGGACGCGCGGAGCGCCTCGTGAATGAGGCGTTGCCGGACGGCGCGCTGCCGCTGGAAGGCGTGCGACCGGACAGCGTGGACGAGGGGTCGCTGGCGCAGGCGCGGTTGCCCAACGGCACGATGCTGTGCGTGGGTCGGCACAACGGGACGTGGTTTGCGGTGAAGGATTCCTGCCCGCACTCCGAGTTTCCGTTGTCCGAGGGCACCTTGTACGCGAACGGCGAGCTCGAGTGCTGCTGGCACGGCGCGCGGTTCGATTGTCGGAGCGGTGCGGTGCTGCGCGGGCCGGCAGAGGATGGGCTGGTGACTTTTGAGGTCGTGGAGCACGCGGGGCGGCTGTACGCTCGGCGTGCAGCGACCGGCGGAGGAGTGACGCGATGAGATCGTCCACACCGGTGGAACTGGCGCGGCGCGCGGACTTCCCGCTGCTCGCGAACAATCCGGAGCTCGTGTACCTCGACTCGGCAGCCACGGCGCAGAAGCCCGCTGCCGTGCTGGATGCGATCCGGCGCTACTACGAGACCACGAACGCGAACCCGCATCGTGGGGCGTACGCCCTGAGTGCCGCAGCCACCGAGGCGTATCACGACGCCCGGGTCACCGTGGCGCGATTCATCGGCGTGACGGATCCGGACGCGCTGATCTTTGTGCGGGGGACCACCGAGGGCATCAATCTCGTCGCGTCGTCGTGGGGCCGCGCCAACGTGACGGCGGGCGACAACATCGTCGTCACGCGGATGGAGCACCACGCGAACTTCGTGCCCT
>CAYPYY010000015.1:13740-33657 GCA_964414995.1 uncultured Gemmatimonas sp. | reverse complement strand
GCGGGCGACAACATCGTCGTCACGCGGATGGAGCACCACGCGAACTTCGTGCCCTGGCAGCAGTTGGCGCGCACGGCGGGCGCGGAATTCCGCATCGTCGAGCTGGACGCCGCGGGCGGCGTGGACCTCGCGATGCTGGCGCGACTGGTGGATGCGCGCACGAAGGTCGTCGCATTTGGGCACGTGTCGAACGCGCTGGGGACGATCAACCCGGTCACGGAGATCGTGGCGCAGGTGCGGGCGGGCGCGCCGCGCGCGCTGCTCGTCTGCGACGGTGCGCAGGCGGTGCCACACCTCACCGTCAACGTGGACGCGCTCGGCGTGGACGTCTACGCGTTCAGCGGGCACAAGATCGGCGGGCCGATGGGCATCGGCGCGGTGTATGTGCGCCGGACGATCCTTGAGCGGATGCCGCCGTATCAGTTCGGCGGCGATATGATCGAGTGGGTGAACGACCTCGACACGACGTGGAACGTGCTGCCGCATCGTTTCGAGGCGGGCACGCCGAATGTCGAAGGTGCAGTGGGGCTCGCCGCCGCCTGCGACTACCTCAAGGGCCTCGGGATGCAGACCATCCGCGAGCACGAGCTGGTGCTCACCACCGCCGCGATGCGCGCGCTCGGCGAGCTCGAGGGCGTGACGCTGTACGGCACGCCGACGGCCGAAGGCCGATCCGGCGTGGTGTCGTTCTCGCTGGCGGATGTGCATCCGCACGACATCGCGACGACGCTCGATGCGTCGGGGGTGTGTGTGCGCGCGGGGCACCATTGTGCGCAGCCACTGATGCGGGCATTGGCGGTGCCGGCCACGGCGCGGGCGAGCTTCTGGGTGTACAGCACGCTGCAGGATGTCGAGGCGCTGGTGGCGGCGGTGCGGGGGACGCGGGCGCGGTTCGCGTTCTAGGGCGCGAGTCGTTTGAGAAGCCCAGACGAACGCTGCGTCCGTCGCTCGACCGCACGTCGCACGCTTTCCTCTGAGCCCACGATCTCGACTTGCTCCCGGGCGCGCGTTACGGCCGTGTATAGCAGCTCGCGCGTGACGACCCGGGCCTCGCCCTCGGGCAACACGACGGTCACGCGATTGAACTCGCTGCCCTGCGACTTGTGCACCGACATCGCCCACGCCGTGCTGGCCTCAGGAAGCTGCGGCAGCGGGATCGCGCGGACCTGACCAACACCGCTGCCCGCCACGAAGGCTTCGCGCACGCTCGTCGGGTCGTCGCTGTCACTCCAGAGGACGCCGGTGTCGCCGTTGAAGAGTTCAAGCGCGTAGTCATTCCGGCCGATGAGTACGGGACGTCCCCGGTATCGCGAGCCCCTTGCCGCGATGCCGCGGCGCCGCAGCTCCGACTCGACGCGGCGCACGACCGCCTCGCTGCCAGACTCGCCGACGTTTGTCGCGCAGAGCACGCGCGCCCCCTCCAGGCGCTCGAGCGCCTCGTCTGCGGACGCAGCGGCGAAGACCGGCAGGATGTGCGCGACGTATCGCTCGACCCACGCCGCGTCCCGCACGCCGTCGGCCGCAAGGCTGAGTCCGTGCTCGCCAGCAGCCAGCAGTGCAATGACCGCGTCCGCGTCGCCCTCGCGAATCGCGCGCGCGAGCGCGCCGATGCCGCGCGTCGCGTCGAAGCGGTGACTCGTCGTCAGCCGCTCGACCGCTCCGCGTAGTGCGCCTCCCTCGGCAGCGCGCACGACGTCACCGAGTACGTTGCCCGCCTCCACCGAGGCCAGCTGTTCGTGGTCGCCGAGGAGAATGAGGCGCGTGTCGGGCCGCAGCGCCGCGAGCAGTGCGTCCATCAGCGTCAGCGGGAGCATCGATGCTTCGTCAATCACGACGACGTCCTGCTCGAGCGGATCGCCGGGTCCGCGGCGGAAGCGGTCCTCGCCCGGGAAATAGCCGAGCAGGCGGTGCACCGTTTCTGCGGGACGACCCACCGCCTGGCCAAGGCGCGTAGCCGCCTTGCCGGTCGGCGCCGCCAGCGCGATCCGAAGATTTGGCGTCGCCTGCTCCAGCGTGGCGAGGCGCTGCTTCACGCTCGTCGTCTTTCCCGTACCCGGACCGCCGGTGATGACGAGTAGCCGTCCATCGCTGCGTGCACGGAGCGCGCGTGCAACACGCTGCTCGGCATCCCGCAGTCGTCGCAGGTAGAGTCCGCCGTGTTCCACGACGAGTGGCGACGTGCCATCGCCCGTCGACACCCACGGATGCGCGGCCAGCGCGTCGAGCGACGCGCTGCCTGCGAGCGCGTCGACGGGGACACAACTGTGCCCCTCGAAGGCCGCGCGCATCACCTGCTCGGCCGCTGCAGCGGCAGGACCCGCGTGGAGCGAGTCGCCCGCCGCACGGCGAACCATCGCCGCAAAGCGCGCCACCAGCGGCTCGACGGACAATTGGTTCACGCGGCGTCTCCGGCGAGGGCGGCGTCGAGCGCCTGCACGAGCGCGAGCGGTGGCCGATCGGTGAACCACGAGGGCACGCCGGATGCCAGCCCGCGGAGGAATGCATAGCCCACGCCTCCGACATCGCGCTCATACTCGTAGCGGGCTCCGAGGCGTGCACGCAGGAACCGGTGCAGCGCGAGCACGTAGAGGTGATACTGCAGCACGAAGTGGTGCTGTTGCATCGCGCGACGGAGCGCCGCTGCGTCGTAGTGGTCTCGTGCGCTGCCGAGTGTGTTCGTCTTCCAGTCCACGATCCACCACCGACCATCGTGGAGTGCCATCAGGTCCACCACACCAGTGAGGAATCCCTCCAGCGTGCCTGCGGGTGCCTGCATCAGGCTGTCGGCGTAGGATTCCGCGAGCCACGGGGCGCCGTGCACGCGGAAGACGGCGGCAATCGCCTGCGGTGACAATGCGGCGACACTTAAATGGAAGCGCCACTCGCGGAAGCTGGCCTCGCGCGGGAGCGTGTTGAGTGAACTCACACCGCTGTCGAACGGCGTGGTCAATGCGCCGAACAGCATTCGGCGCGCCACATCCTGTGCGGCCGTGCGATCCGCAGCGCTGGCGTGGGGCCCAGGTAACGCGTAGCGATCGAGCGTGGACGCAATCAGCGCGTCGAGTGCGGGCTGATCGGCGATTGCCTGATAGTCGAGCACCTCGAGCATCTCGTGCAACGCGTCGCCGGTCTGAGCCCCTCCCGGCAATGCATCATCATCCAGCGCGGACTCCGGAGTGCTCTCAGCGTCGTCGAGCCTGGGAGCGACGTCGGCGGGCTCCGTGCCCTTGAGACGTCGTGTCAGGCCAGTGTACGACGTGACGCCCCAGCTCGTGCGCTGCGGCGCTGCGAGCACCCGCTCGGTCGCGCGAAGCGCTGGGGCGGATTGGGATGCTACGGCCTGCACTGGCGAGTCGTGTGCGTCCACGAGGCCGACGCTGACGAGCTCTGGGTGTTCGCTCGCGAGTTGAGTCGCGCCGCCATCCTTCTCGGTGAGCAGATGGAGCAGCGGCCCGGGAGTCCATTGCGAGCGGCTCGACGGCTGGCCAATCACGCCATACGTGCGCCACTTGGCGCGTGTCAGCGCCACGTACGCGAGACGCAAGTGCTCGGAGGCGCCGGTCACTTCGGGATCGTCGCCCTCGTGGTCCGGCGCGGTGAACACCAGACGTCGCGTGCCGTCGCTATACCGCTCGACGCGCGGCAACTCCACTCGATCCGACCTCCCCTTCCATAAGAACGGACAGAAGACGATGCCGTACTCCAGGCCCTTGGCGCCGTGAATGGTGCTCACCTGCACCGCATCAGCGTCCGACTCGAGCTGCAGTTGGCGCACCTCGGCGCGTTCGTCGCTCTCGGCTGCAAAGCGGCGCATCCACTCGAGGAGTGCCCCGGGTCCGTGCGCGCCCTCGCGCTCGGCCACTTGCAGCAGCCCGATGACCTGTCGAAGGTCTGTCAGCCGCCGCTCTCCCTCGCCAGCGGCAGCGACGCGCTCCACCGCGTGCCAGTCTCGGACGAGCCGCAGCAGCGCCTGCGTCGCTCCGAGCGCGCTCCAGTCGCGCCGCGCGTCGGCGAGTCGTTCGAGTGTCCGGCGCCACGCGTCCGTGTCGCGCGCGAGTGTGCGCAGCTGATCGGCAGTCCACCCGCCGAGCGCAGAAATCAGGGCGCGACGAACCACGCGACCATCGGCGTGATCGTGGATTGCCTCGACGACGGCGCGCACATCATCCCAGGCCGCGGACGCCGTGATGTCTCCCGTCGCGGAGGCGACGGCGGCGATCCCGCGACGTCGCAACGCCCGCACGACCAATTGGGCCTGACGAATCTCTGCCACGAGTACAGCGATGTCGCTTGACTGCACCGCACGCGGCCCGTCGCGCTCGGTGGACTGCACCGTGATGCGGGCATCGGACAGCAGACGCGCGATCTCGGCCGCCGTCGCGCGGATCCCGCGGCGTTCGATCTCGTCCGCGGTGCCGACTCCGGCATCGAGTAGCGTCAGGGGACGCGCGGCTGGGTCCGTCAGCGCGGCGCCCGTTCGTGCCGCATCGACCGTAGGGAAGTCCAACTGCTCCCGCGGTACCGCGAAGGGTCGCGAGTGGCCGGTGAAGAGTGCGTGCACGGCACGGACGAGCCCCGCGTCCGAGCGGTAGTTGGTGCGGAGTGTGTGCTCGTGCACGCGCGCCGCGCGCGCTTCGTGATACGCGGTGATGTCCGCGCCGCGGAACTTATAGATAGACTGCTTGGGATCACCGACCATCACCAGCGGCTTCGATGCGAAGAGACTGGAGAAGATGCGCCACTGCGCCCAGTCGGTGTCCTGGAACTCGTCGACGAGGACCGCGTCGTAGCGATCGGAGAGGGCGCGACGCAGCCGTGGTCCACTGACCGGGTCACGAACGGCGCGCTCGACCAAGGCAACCATATCGTCGAACGCCGCGACACGCGCTGCGGCCATTGCACGTTCAGTGCGCTCGGCGACCGCGAGCACCGCGTCCTGGCTGAGCAGGAGCGCGCGCATCGCAAGCAGCGGCTCGGCGGCATCAACCAACGGGAGAATCGGCTCCGCCAGCATCTGGGCACGGCCCGCCGCGTGCTTCTTGGTGCCATTGGCCGCCGTAGCGACGGCCGACGACGTCCACTCCGAGAGATCGCCGTCCCACTGCCCTGTGGCGTCGTAGTGATCGATCGCTGCAGCGAGCGCGGCGACATCAGCCGCGCTACGCTGCTGCTTGGCGTTCCACTGCGTCTGCGCTACCAGCGACTCGAGTCGCTTCTGGTCGAAGGCTTCCCGCAGCGCAGCCAGCGAGGCGCGCAGCGCGACCTCGACCTCGGCGATCTCCGACGCCAGGTCGCTGCGCGATGGCCGCGCGGCGCCGATGGCGCCCCGCACCCGAAGTGCCTGCTTGCGCAGCTCGTCCGTTGAGGTGATGGCGCCAAGTCGATTGCCGTCCCAGCGTCGAAGTCGCCATTCGTCGGCTACCGCGTCGTCGAGGTAGGCATCGGCGTGTTCGATGAACGTGAGTCCGGGCGCCACGCCACATTCGAACGGAAACTCCTCGAGCACTCCCTTACAGAAGCCGTGAATCGTCGTAACGGTCAGCCGGTCCAGCGAGCGCGCCACTGCGTCAATCGTCGTGGCGTCGCGGGCGTTCGTGCAGGCCTCGACGAGCCAACGCTCCTGCTCCGTGGGCGCGGCGCCCGCGGCGATCGCCTGCGCTCGCAGGAGCGCCGAGCGCAGCCGCTCCTTGAGCTCCGCGGTGGCCGCATTGGTGAACGTCACCGCGAGCAAGCGCTCGGGATTCTGGACGCGTGGCACCGCGCGTCGATCACCGAGAATCAGCTGCGTGGCCGCGCGCACCATCCACGTGGTCTTGCCGGTTCCCGCCGACGCTTCGACGAGATGGATGCCGTTCCCGCGAATGAACTCCGCTTCGCTGGTCACGAGTCCTTCTCCATTGCGTCGAGCATCGGTCGCAGGTATCGCGCGGCCTCCTGCTGGAGAGCCCCGTAGAACACATCATCGGCGAGCACGTCTCGGCTCGGCCAACACAGCCGATGCCACGGACGATTCTGCTCGGGCGTCCCCACGAACCCACCATTCCACTCCCTGAAGGCGGCAGCGCGTGCGGCCTGCACGTCCTTGGCCTTGAGCAAAGCAACGCCTGCCGCGCGCATCAGCGCGACGGGACGACTACCTGCTTCGGCGTACAGCGCACAGAGGTCACTCAGGAGCTCGACCGGATGATCAACGGCGCCAAAGGCCCACTCGCCTGGCGCGTCGATCACGGTGCGACGCGGCAGATCGCCCCGCTCGAGTGCGCAGGCGTTCATCACGAGGTGCTTGACCCACTCGCGCACGGCGGACTTCGGCTTCACCTCGTAGAGACTGAAGACGCGGCGTTCGAGTGCCGTGAGTTGGTCGAGTCGTCCCTCGATGGTCCAGTCGCCGACGCGCAGTGTCACCGAGGTTGGTGCCCGACGCGGTGCGGATTGCGCCGCGTGGATCCGATCCCACCACACCCGCATCAGTTGCTCTGCCGCGGCGTCACCTTCCGCACCGAACGGCATCTGCGGCTGGCGGCGCAACCATTCGCGCCACTGCGCCTGCGCGCGCTGGCGATTGCCGCGCACGAAGTCTTGGATACGATGCGCGATCTCACGGTACTCAATGCGCACGCCGGACGTGGTGAGCGGCGCGAGCCCCTGCGGCTCGTGCTCCGGCGGGTCCTCGCCGTCCTCGGCGCTGGCGACGCCCATCGCGCGCTGGACGAAGTGTCGGGTGGGATCTGACACACACGAGGCGAGACTCTCAAGCGAGATCGCTGTGGAGATGTCGTCGCGCGCGGACCCGCCGTGGCCAAAGCCCGAATTCGGCGCAGTCACCGCGGCAATCGCCTCGGCTGCGGCGAGCCAGGTTGTGGCGCCGCTTCTCGTCACCAGTGATCCGGCCGTTTCGCTGAACACACGACGCGAGAACGGATGCGGTGGCTCCGTCCGTGCCAGCGACGCACGGTCATCGGGCGCGAGGCAGCGCTCCGCCGCTTCCCGCAGCTCCGCGAGCGACACCGACGGGCCGCGCGGCTCCTGCTTGGTGAGTGTCACGCCGGTCCAGGCGAGGTGCAGCCGCGACCGCGCACTGCACACTGCAGCGCGGAACGCGTCGAGGGCGTCCGCGCGGCCATCGGGGTGCTCCGCGGTGAACTCCATTGCTGTCGTGGCATCGCTGCGGTTGAGTAGATCCCACGAGAGCGAACCGCTTCCACCGGGGTGCAGCGAGTCGCCGAGGCCGGCGATGAGGACAACGGCGCTCGGAATCACCGTGCCGGGTTCCAGCCGACAGACGCGAAGGCCACCGCGCAGATGGCCCGATGCACCTGCCGCGTCTCCAAGTTCGGACTCGAGTACGGCGCGAATCACGGCGACGCCGAGGTCTGCGTCGGGGGCAAGCCGTGTGAAGGTCGCCAGCGGCGCCTCGACCGCGTCGCGCACCACGCGCAGCGCGCTGGCCGCGGCGGCATCGTCCACGTGCACGAGTCGCCGGGTCGCGCCCTCGACGGCAGGCGCCCATTCGCGCGCCGGTCGTGCGACGCGGAGCTCGTCGCAGACCTCGAACACGGTATCGCTCCACGCGATCACGCGCGCGAGTAAGCCGCCGGCCCCGAGCGTCTCGCCAGCTACGGGAAGCAGTCCGTCCACCACGGCATCGGATGGTCCGGTGGCGATGCCGAGTGCCAACCGATCCAGCCCCTCGCGCCAAGTGCCTTCCTCGAGCGCGGGGAGACCGAACCGTGAGCTGCGATCCGCTGCATCACGGCCCCAGACCACGCGCGCGCGCTCGAGCAAGGCGAGCGCCTCGGGCACCTCGTCCTCGCTGAGTCCGGCCGCGGCGGCCACGGGTGGCAGCGCGAGGAATGCGCCAAGTTCGCGCAGCGAGAGCCGACCGTCCACAAGTGCCAGCAGATCGAGCACGGCTCCGGTCACCGGCGACTGCTCTCGCAACGGGCGACCCGCGACCGTGAACGGAATCCAGGGATTGCCGTCCACTCCCGACCCGAAGGCAATGTCCACCGCGGGCAAGTACTCCTCGAGTGACGTCACATAGAGCGTGATGTCGTGCGGACGCAGCGTCGGATCCGCGGCCAGCGCATCGAGGGCCAGTTCGCGCAGGGTCTCGATCTCGCGCAGCGGTGAGTGGCAGCGATGCACGGACAGCGTGTCGTCCAGCGTACCCGATTCGATTGCGGCATCGCCTGCGCAGAACTGCGCTTGTGTGCGGGCCAACAGCGTGCGACCAACCGGCGCTACAGGCGCGGGAACGAAGCCCAGCGTGGCGAGTGCCGCACTCGCCGCCCGTCGTCGCGTGCTCGAATGCTGTTCGGGGGCGTTCGGGCCGTGGTCGAGCACGCACCATTCAATCGCGCAGTGCGCCGAAAGCGACTCGAGGAGCGCGCGCGTCGTCGGAGGAATCCCGGGCTCCGAGACGACGTAGACGATTCGCGGCAGGGCGGTCGTCGGCTGCAGCGTACCACCCCGCGCCGCCTGCAGCACGCGCGTCGGCGACGGCGTACCGATCCTCGCGATCAGCCGCGTCCATACATCCCGCTGCCAGCGCTCGTGCTCTTCGCGACGCGAGAGCGGCGCCTCGCCCGACTCGGCGCGCTCCAGGATGGCCGGCTCGTGCAACAGGTACGTGCGGAAGCGGTGGGCAATCGCGCGCGCGACGTCCAGGAGGGCGAGTTCGTCGCCTGAGTCCGCGAGTCGCCGGAGGAAATCCGGCAAGAGTCCGTCGGGGTCTCGGAGTACGTCCACGAGGGCCCAAGCCATCGCGGCGGGACGCCACTCCCGGGCCACACCTTCCAGCCCGGTCACCTCGTCCACCCACGCCGTGGGTGTGAGCGAGCGCAGGGACGCGGCGATGCCCGTGCGGCGCGCCACCTCGAGTGTGAGGAAGCGCTGTAGCGCGGGATGCGGCGCAAGAATCACCGGACGCTCGAACGGTCCGTGATCCGCGCTCGCGAGCCGTGCCGTCAGCCAGTCGGCGGCGGCCTGCGCATCCCGCGCGTGAGAGAAGACAATGCGTGGCATCGGCGAGTGGGAAAGCTACCGCGGGGGACTGACATCGCGACCACAGAGGCGGAAGCGCCATCCACGCAGTAGCGTTAACGGATGCCCGCTCGCCGCTCCTCGCGATCCCGATTCGCTGAGTTCGTAAACGACTACCGGGCGGGTCGCATCACGCTCGACGAGCCGGGCGCAAAGAAGGACGGCGAGGACGTCAGCGCGGACGCACCCAAGCCCCGCTCGCGCAAGGACTACCTGCAAGACTACCTGCGCTGGCTCGCGCCGCATCGTGGCGCCATCGCCGCGTTCGCGGTCTTCGCCGTCATCGCCGCCGGCCTCGATATGATCGAGCCGCTGTTTATGCGGTTCATCATTGACCGTGTGATCCTCGCCCAGGACATCGACACGTCTGAGCGACTGCGATTGCTGCACTGGGCTGGCGGGCTCTTCCTGGCGACGATCATCGGCGAGCACTTGTTTGGGGCCTTCAAGGAGCAGCGCCAACGGCTACTCGACATCCGCGTGATGCTCGACCTGCGGCAAGCGCTGTTCGATCGCTTCCTCCGCCTACCCCTGCCGCGACTCTGGGAGATGAAGACCGGCGGCATCCTGTCGCGGCTCACCGGCGACGTGGACACGACGACCGGACTGCTGCAGCTCGCCATCGTCTCGCCCGGCATCTCGGTGCTGCGCCTGGTGTTCGCGGTCGTCATCCTGCTCTCGCTCAATTGGCAGCTCGCGCTCGCGGCCCTTGCGGTGATTCCCGGCGCGATGCTGATGAGCCTGATCTTCGCCCGGCGGATTCGACCCATCTATAGATCCGTGCGGCAGGACGTCGAGCAGACCGACGGTCGCGTGGGCGAGACCTTCTCCGGCATTCGCGTGGTACGCGGGTTCGGGCAGGAGACGCTCGAGCTCTTGGAGTTCCTGCGCGGGCGACACACGATCGTGCGCAAGGAGATGTTCGCCAAGCGGCGCGAGCTGGTGCTCTGGACGTCGTGGGGCCTGCTGGTCGGTTCGGTGAACGTCGTGATCGTGTGGTACGGCGGCTATCTCACGGTTCAGGGTCGCGCCTCCGTGGGCGACATTATGGCGTTTCAGTGGTACTCGTTCCTCCTGCTCGGACCGGTGTGGAACCTCGTGAACTCGTTCTCCGAGCTGCAGCGCTCGCTGGCGGCGACGGAGCGCGTGTTCTCTGTGCTCGCGATGGAGGAAGACAAGCCGGACCGACCCGACGCGCAGGATGCGCCGCGCGCCGTTCAGGAGATTCAGTTTGAGCACGTCGGCTTTGCGTACCGCGCGGGAACACCGGTGCTGCACGACATTGATGTGAGGGTACGCGGCGGCAGCGTCGTGGCACTCGTCGGGCGCAGCGGCGCGGGCAAGACGACGATGACCGACCTGGTCGCGCGCTTCCACGACCCCACGAGCGGACGCCTGCTCCTCAACGGCATTGACCTGCGCGACCTCAAGCTGCGCTCGTACCGCTCGATGCTCGCCATCGTACAGCAGGACGTGTTTCTCTTCGATGGATCGGTGCGCGACAACATCGCCTACGGCCGCTTGGGTGCCTCCGATGCGGAGGTGGAGGACGCCGCGCGGCGGGCCAATGCGCACGAGTTCATCGCGCGGCTGCCCGAGGGCTACGAGACGACCATCGGCGAGCGCGGCGTGAAGCTGAGCGGCGGACAGCAGCAGCGCCTGGCCATTGCGCGCGCCATCCTTGCCGATCCGCAGATCCTGATCCTCGACGAGGCCACGAGCAACTTGGACACCGAGAGCGAGCAGCTCATCCAGGCCTCGATGGCCGAGTTGCTCGCGCATCGGACTACGTTCGTCATTGCGCACCGCCTCTCGACCATCCGGCGCGCCGATCTCATCCTGTTGCTTGAGGATGGCCGCATCATCGAGCGCGGCACCCACGACGCCCTGATGCGCGCCGGCGGCGAGTACGCACGGATGGTCGAGCGGCAGGCGGCGCAGGGCATCGACGGCTTCCCGGGCTGAGCCCCCACGCGATTCCTCGGCGCTCGGGCCGGACGTAGCTTTCGTGACGCTCCGTCCTCCATCAGCCCACCTCGCAATGCGCACTACTCGACTGCTCGTGGCGATCGCGCTCGTGATCGCCCCAACGCTGCTCCCTGCACAGCGTACCGAACGCCCTCAGCTGCACGGAAAGCATTGGGTCGCCGTCACCGGCAAGCCGCTCGCTGCCACCGCAGGGTCAATGATCTTTCAGCAGGGCGGCAACGCGGTGGACGCCGCCGTCGCAATGCTCGCCGCCACCTGCACGATGTGGGACACGCTCGGCTGCGGGGGCGAGACCCAGGCGCTGATCTACCATCCGGGCCTCAAGAAGGTCATCGGCATCAATGCGCTCGGAATGGCGCCGACCGGTGCCACGCCCGATTTCTTCCGTGGTCGCGGAATGCGATTCCCGCCCGACTTCGGCCCGCTCGCTGCCGTCACGCCCGGCACGCCCGGGGGAATGATGGTGATGCTCGCCGAGTACGGCACGATGTCGCTGGCGCAGGTGCTGGCACCGGCGTTGCAGATGGCGGAAGAGGGCTATCCGATCGAAGCCGCGCTGGCGAACTCGATCGAGCAGAACAAGGCGCGCATCAAGGAGTGGCGCTACTCACCGTCGGTGTTCCTCACGCATCCCGGCGAGGCGCGCGAGGCGCCACGCGCGGGCGAGATCTTCCGGCAGCCGGCGCTTGCCGCGACGTTCCGTAAGCTGATTGAAGCCGAGCGCAACGCGCTCCGGCAGCGGAAGACGCGGAAGGAGGCGATTATGGCCGCCTACGATCGCTTCTACCGCGGCGACATCGCCCAGGAGATCGTGCGCGCGGTGCGCGAGGAGGGCGGGCTGTTCACGATGGAGGACCTCGCCAACTGGCGCGTGCAGATCGAGGAGCCGTACTCCACGACCTATCGCGACGTGACGGTCTACAAGCTCCCCATCTGGCAGCAGGGGCCGGTGATGCTGCAGGCGCTCAACATCCTTGAGAACGCCGATCTCCGTGGGATGGGCTACAACAGTGCCCGCTACATCCACACGATCTACCAGGCAATGAACCTCGCCTATGCCGATCGCGACTTCTACTACGGCGATCCGTACTTCCCGCCGGAGGAGCCGGTGCAGGGGCTGATGAGCAAGGACTACGCGCGTCAGCGGTGGGGAATGATGAACCACGAGCGCAACGATGCGCGCACGATGCCGGGCAATCCGTACGAGTTCCAGAACAGTGGGCCGAATCCGTTCCTCGACCTGCTGCGCACCTGGTCGCCCACGGGGCCGCGCCCTGACTCGGCGCGTTGGGCCGGTGGCGCGTCGACGCCGGAGTCGCTGGCGGCGGAGCTCGCGGCATTCGACGAGAACTTCACGAAAGGCACCACGTCCATCCAAGCGGCGGACAAGAGCGGCTGGATGGTGAGCATCACGCCCTCGGGCGGCTGGGTGCCCGCGGTGGTCGCGGGCAACACCGGCATCGGTCTGTCGCAGCGGATGCAGGCGTTCAACGTCGAGGCAGAGGACGGTCCGTACAATGTGGTACAGCCTGGGCAGCGGCCGCGCGTGACGCTGACGCCGACCATCGCTCTGCGTGACGGCGAGCCGTGGATGGCGTTCTCCGTGCAGGGTGGCGACACGCAGGACCAGGACCTCCTGCAGTTCTTCCTGTCGATGGTGGAGTTCAACTTCACGCTGCAGCAGGCCGCCGAGCATCCCGGATTTCACTCGTACCAGATGCGCACGAGCTTTGGGCAGCACGATTCGCGGCCGGGTCGACTGCAGTTGAACGAGCGCATCCCGATCTGGGTGCGGGACGACCTGCGCGGGCGCGGCTACTCGCTCGAGTTCGCCACGCATACGTCCGGTCCGATCACGGCCATTATGTGGGATCGCCGCAACCGCGCGTTCTGGGGCGCGGCGTCGAACTTCGGCGAGGATTACGGGATCGCTTGGTGAGTTGAAGCTGGCGTCGCCGCCTGTGCTGGCGGCGGCGCCAGCCGATGGAGCTCCATCCGCGCTTCGTCAAGCAAGTACGGCACTCGGTCACCGGCGCGCGCGATTAACTCGGCATTCTGCGCATCGCCGAGGTCGCGCACAATCCACGTCGGCGTGCGCTCCGGCACGCCGCGGACGTCCCATAGCGTGAAGTGCGGACTCATCGCACCGACGCGCCGCACGAAGATTACGGCGCGCGGATTCTCGAGGTCGGCAATCAGCGCCTCGGTGAGCCGTTGACGGGCGCCGCGCACTTCCTCGTGGCGTCGCTGCTCCGGCAGCTTGCGCACGGTGAACAGGACGAGCAGCGCGACGACGGCCGCTGCAGCCCGTGGCTCCTTCACGTACCGCGCGAGCCACGCGAGTCCCGCCACCGCAAAGAACGGAATGAGCGGAAAGAGCTCCAGGTAGTAGATCGTCCATCCGATACTGTGCGGCATCACGAGGTACGCGGTCACCGCCAGCGCGAATGACGAGACCGCGACAACACTGACGGCTACACCGGCGGCGAGCATTCCGAGTGGCACGAATGCAACGAGCGGCGTGGCAACCGGCCCAAGGCTCGTGCGGGCGATGTCCCAACTGCGCGCCACGAAGTTGCCCGGCATCGTAGACGGGACGTGCCCTTCGTACTGCCGGCGGGTCGCGTTGGCCAGCGCTACGAAGTCCGGCGGCAACTCGCGCAATGGCGGCGAGGTGTCGCGCACAAACCCCGGCATATCGAAGGGAAAGTACCAGTGCGAGTACTCGGCATATGGTAGCGAGCGCACTGTGCCCATCGTGGCGTAGCTCCAGTAGGGCACGATGGCGCAGATCGCGAGCCCGATTGCGGCGGAGGGCAACCAGCCCTGCATCGACCGGCGCCGCCACGAGACGAGGAGGACCACGACGGTGACGGGCCCAAGCAACGCGAGCCCCGTGACCGGTCGCGTGATGCCGAGGCACGCCATCGCGGCGACCAACGTTGGGAGGTGCCACGGACGTGGCTCGCGCGCCCAACGATGCAGGAGCGTGAGCGCGGCCAGCCAACAGAGGGCACTTGTCGTTTCCGAGAAGTACGACGAGTGCCAGTCCAGCGTGGTCGGCGCGACGGTCCACAGTCCCCAGGTACCGAGTGCGACGAACGGACCGCTGATCGTGCGTGCAAGCGAGTAGACGATCCCGGCGAACACACCGGCGAGTAGCATCGGCACGAGGCCGGGCAAGCCGAACCAGATCCCAGGCACCAGCGCGAGCGAGTGACCCGGAGGATACCGCGCGAAAATGCGCGGCTCGACAAACAGGTGCGGCATCTCCCAGAACAGCGGAATCGGCGGTGCTGGTGCAGTCCACGAGAACGTGGCGAGCAGGCGCGCCTGCACGAGATACGCGCGCTCGTCGTGGTAGGTGCCCGGCATCGCGAGTCCGCCCCACATCCACCACACCAGCGCCGCGGTGATGGCACCGACCACCCACGGCGCGAGCGCGCCGTCAAGCGCACGCTGAATGCGTTCGAGCACGCTCAGGTGGCCGCGCCGTGCGCCGGCTTGCACTCCTCGAGCGGCAGTGCGCGCCAGTACCGCCAGAGATAGGCGAGGTAGCTCCCGCGCCGTTCAAGCTGCTGCGCCAACGGATGCCGGTTCATCTCCGCGTCGGCGAGCGGCAGGTTGTAGTACGGAATGCCGACCCACAGATGGTGCGCGACGTGGTAGTTCATATTCATCGGCGCCACGAACCAGCGCTCCAGCGCACTGCTCTCAAACGTGATCAGGCGATGGTGATCCGCCTTGGCATCGGCTTCGGGATGCGAGTGCTCGACGAAGCTCCGGAACAGGTCCGCGCAGTACGTGAAGAGGTACACGGGTGCAAGCCACATCAGCGGCCAGCCCCACCAGCCAAACGCCCACGTGAGCCCGCCGATGAGCGCGACCTGCCATCCAAGGAGAATCGCGAAGTCGCGCAGCGTGTACCCGTCGCGCCGTCCACTCGGCAGCGGCGCGTCCACGCCCTCCGGGTCCGGTGCGAGCGTCGGCTTCCGGCCGCGCAGCACGAAGACGTGGTAGGCCGCGCGAAACACGCTCTGCACGCCGGTGAGGAACGCGAGCAGTTCAATCCGCTCCGTCTTGTTGAAGCAGGCGTGCTTGAAGCGGTCCGGATCGTCGTCCGTGCCGAGGTATTGGTGGTGCGCGAGATGGTTCCGGTTGTTGAGTCGTGTGATGGCCCCAATGGGACCGAGGATCACGACATCATTGAACAGGTCGTTGGCCGCGCGCTGCGGGAAAATGCGGCGATGCAGACCATCGTGACCGATGATGAACAGGCCGTAGTAGCGCGTCCCGACGACGACGGCAGCGAGCGCCGCGACCCACCAGCGACCGTCCCACACCGCGATGCTCCAGGCCGCGACAATCAGGAGCCAGCACAGGAGCGCGTCGCGCACCGCGCGCCACGGCTGCGGCGCGCTCAGCTCGCGCACGCGCTCGGGCGTGAGCAGCGACGCGCGGTACGGCTGATACGGATCGAACGCCGGGTCGGACGCGGCCATAGCAATCAATCTATGAGGGACGCCGTCGTGCGAGCACGAGCATCGCGGAGGTTCGCGCCCCGAGTGCGCCCCGGACCAAGTCGAGCGCGGTGAATGCCGCCAGCGTGGCCACGTTGCGCAGTGGGTCGAATCGCGCGGCCAGCGTCGGCCGCGGTCGTGGGCCGTACCGCAACCGATGGTGCCACGAATACATCCAGAACGAGTGCCCCGTCTGATACCGGACCGCGAATGGCTCGAATCCGTGCGCGGCGAGCATCGCCGTCAGCGTCTCCGGCGTGAACAGCGTCCAGTGGCGCGGAATGTGGTAGCCGCCCCACCAGCGATCGCGGAATGTGCGCGCGTCCCAGCTGTCGAGGTTCGGGGTCTCCAGCGCCAGCACGCCTCCCGGCGCCATCCACGTGGCGACGCGCGCAATCACACGTGCGGGCGAGTCCACGTGCTCGATGACGTGAAACATCGTGGCAAGATCCAACGAGCCGGGCGCAATCGCCGTGCAGGTCTCCACGCGATCGTGGTGCGCGGCGAAGCCCTCGGCACGCAATCGTGCGATGACGTCGGCATCGAGCTCGAGTCCGTGAATCTGCGCCTTCGGCACACCCATCGCGTGCATCGCGTGCAGGTAGCGGCCCGTGCCGCAGCCGATGTCGGCGAAGTGCTGAACGGGCCGATCGAGCGCGCGCACGATGCCGCGCAGTTTACGTTGGTCGAGGACGGCCTTGGCCGTGCGCGCCACCCACGGAATGGACTCGTACTGATAGGCGTAGTACGTCGCCGGGTAGATCGTGGCCAACGTGGCGACCGCCGGACGCGGATGAAGCCGCACTAACCGACACTGTGCGCACTCCACGAACCGCCACTCGTTCCGACAGGTGCGGATCTCGTAGTCACGCCCGCGGGCAAACTCCGTGAACGCCTCGCTACCACACTGGTCGCAGCGTGGAATGTCCTCGATCGCGATGTGCGGCAGCGCGGGGTCGGAAAAGGTCGTGCGCTCCGCATCCGTCGCGAACGTCTCGTCGAACGCCGCGCTCATCGCGTCACGCGGCCGAGGACCATATACTGGCCCCCGAGCGGCAGGCGGCTGATCGCGCGTTCCACGCGTCGGACCGCCGGGCTTCCGATGGGCAGCACGAACAGATGGTCCGTGCGGACCACGTCGAACCCGGCCGTGGTCAGTAGCCGACGCGCTGACGGTGGCGAGAGCAGGTCTGCGTCGCGGTCGAACTCCACGCGCGACATCACGAGCCGCGTGCCGGGATTCCACGGATTGTTTTCCCAGAATCCCCACGCCGCGCCGGGCAGCAGTGCAGCGCGCACGGACACCGCCGCCGCGACGCGCTCGGCGCGCGGAATGTGGTGGAAGACGCCGTTGCAGTACGCCGCATCGAAGCGACCGAGGGCCGCAAGCCCGCCCGGCGTCACGAAGGTCGCCCAGCCGTGGCGGCGCCGCGCGCGGTCAAGCATCGCGTCGCTCGGGTCCACGCCCACGACCTCGCTGGCACCGAGCACTTCACGCAGCACCGGCGCCGCGTCGCCGTCGCCGCAGCCGAAATCGAGCACGCGCGCCGGCCGCTCGATGCCGAGTGCGCGCAGGCGATCGCGCAGCAGCAGCACACGCTGTTCGGCGTAGTGCTCCTTCCCCGCCCCGGTCAACCGCAGCCCGCGTTCCAGCGACGCGTCGTACTCCGCGGCGTAGGCGTCGAACTCCGCCCGCGAGGGCTCAGTCATCGGCCCGGCCGAGCCCCTCGGGCGAGACAATCACCTGCGACGCGGCCACACGCTTCTGCATTCCGAGAATGCCTAGGAAGAACGAGCCGAAGAACGCCTGCGCGCCGAGCAACACGAACAGCGCGCCAGGAATTACGAGTCGCAGCGACTGCGCGTAGTCGAGCGCACCAAATCCCACGGCGCGCCAGTTCAACACGGCCCGCGTGAGGAACGCCGCGCCGATGAGCGCGCTGACTGTGCCAAGGATGAGGCCCGTCTCGAGATTGATGGAGCGAAACGCACGAATCAGCCGCGGGTCTGCCGGTAGCAGGTCCTCGTTGATGGCGAAGACCTTCGTGAACACGGCGAACATTGAGAGCTGGAAGCCCAGCGAGAGGAACAGGCTGCCGAACAGCATTGTCGCGACGTCGAGCGTGGCCTGGCCCAACTGCAGGTTGAAGAACCCGCCCGCGAAGGCGAACAGTCCTGCGAACATCAGGGCGAAGCCGGGCACGAGAAAGAGCCAGCGCGGCGAGAGCAGCAAATAGAATCGCAGCGTGCGCCAGCCGTCGCGCCAGGTGCGTAGGTGCGGCGGGTGCTTGGTGCGCCCGTCAGGATGCAGCGTGATCGGCACCTCGCCGATCCGGGCTCCGGCCAACGACATCTTGATGACCATCTCGTTGGCGAACTCCATCCCGGTACAGCGCTGGCGGAGCCGCGCGTGGAAGGCGCGCGAGAACCCGCGCAGGCCGCAGTTCACGTCGTTAATTGGCGCTCGGAACCAACGGCGCGCCATCGCCGAGAACATCGGGTTGCCCCACCATCGGTGGAGGAACGGCATCGCGCCTGGCAGAATCGTTCCGCCGCCGCTGGGCAGTCGGCATCCCTGCACGAGCTCGTAGCCTTCGCGCAGCTTGGCCACGAACCGCGGAATCTCGCGGAAATCATACGAGTCGTCGGCGTCGCCCATAATGACGTAGGTGCCGCGCGCCGCACCGATGCCCGCGAGCAGCGCCGCACCGTAGCCGCGTTCCGTGGCGACCACCACACGGGCGCCCGCGGCGCGCGCCAGTTCCTGGGAGCCGTCGGTGCTGCCGTTGTCGGCGACCACGACCTCGCCACGCACGCCGGCCAGCCGAATGCCTTCCAGCGCCTTCTGCACGCAGCGCTCCACCGTCTCACTCTCATTGAGACAGGGCATCACCACGGAGACGTCGAGCTCGTGCTCGCTCAACACAGATGCACCGCCATAGCCTTGAAGCTAGCGACCACCGCGATGCCCGGCGCCAGTTGCAGCTCGAGCGCGGAACGCGTCGTCAGCGCCGCGACGATGGGAACGCCGCGCACATCAATCGTCACGCGGGTAAGCGCGCCAAGCGTCGTCAGTTCGACGATGCGTCCGGCGAACCGATTTCGCGCGGAGTCGAAGGTCTGGTCGCGGGCCACGGTAACCTCCTCCGCGCGAATCACCGCGTGGCCCGCGCCCGACGCAAAGTCACCCACCGCATACAGCGTGAGCCCTTCCGTCTCAAATGCAAAGGCGCGATGCCCCTGCGCAAAGATCGCGGGATCGCCCTCCACCCAGTCGGGCGAGGCGTCCCCGAGGTCGCGCGCCACGCCGGCGAGCACGTTTTCCGCACCCAGAAACTCGGCGACGTACGGCGACGCCGGCTTGCGAAACACCTCCGCCGGCGTGCCCTGCTGCAGGACGCGTCCCCCATCCAGCAGAATGGCCCGATCGCCGAGCATTCCGGCCTCGGCGAAGTCGTGCGTGACTTGCAGTGTGGTGAGCCCCCACGCGCGGTGCAGCGCCCGCACTTCGCGGCGCACGACCGTGCGGCGTCGCGGGTCGAGCGCCGAGAACGGCTCGTCGAGCAGGAGCAGGGACGGCCGCCGCGCCAGTGCGCGTGCCAGTGCAACGAGTTGGCGCTCGCCACCGCTCAGACTACGCACGTCGCGACCGAACAGGGCGACGATCTCGAAGCGCGCGGCGACGTCATCGAGCGTGGCATCGTCCGCGGCACCGTAGGCCACGTTTTCGCGCACCGTGAGGTGCGGAAACAGGAACGCGTGCTGATAGACGAGACTGAGGGCGCGATCCTCCGGCGGTAGCGATCGACCCGAAAGTCCGCGGAGCGAGAGCTCGCCGGCACTTGGAGCGAGCAGTCCGGCTACGACTTCGAGCAGCGTCGTCTTGCCCGATCCCGCGGGACCGATGACGACGCCGTACTCGCCGCGGTCCAGTGTGAGCGAGATGTCGTCGAGCCGAAAGCGACCCTTCTGCGCCGACACGCCCTCGAGCCGGAGCATCGCGTCAGCGCTCATCGCTGCCCTCCGTGCGCAACGCGCGGAGTAGCGTCAGCGGTGCCAGCGAGAGCAGGGCGAGCACGGCCGCCACCGGGAGCGCCTCGCGCAGCCCGAAGCTCGTGAAGCGGTCGTAACTCAGCACGCTCACGACCTTGGGATTGTACGTCAGGATGACGATCGCCCCGAACTCGCTCACCGCGCGAGCCCACATCACCACCGCGCTGGCCAGCAGTCCGCGTGACGCCAGCGGCAGGGTGACGCGGTGAAACGCGCGCCACGGCGTATCGCCGAGCGTGCGCGCGACACCCTCATAGCGCGCATCCACTTTCGCGAACGCCTCGCGCGCACCGCTCACATACAGCGACGC
>CAYPYY010000015.1:2363-13640 GCA_964414995.1 uncultured Gemmatimonas sp. | reverse complement strand
GTCGCGCAGGCACCGGTGAGGAACAGGGAGTACCGCAGCTCGGCGTCGCTGGCGAGCCGGAGCACGCCATCGCCCCCCGACTCGGCGACCAGTCGCACGATGGGAGCGGCCAGGAACAGCAGGAGCAGCGAAGCGACTAGCGCCGCGCCGATGCTCATCGCCGCCTGCGATCCACGCGCGTTCATTCGCGCGGCATCCACGTCGGGGGAGGACCGACGACCACCGCGCTGTCGAGCGCGTCGAGCGACTCCCGCCGAAGAATCTCGCGGCCTTCGGCTGAGACCAGGAACGCCGCGAAGCGCGCCGCCGTTTCGGGATGCGGTGCTGCTCGCGGCACCGCGAATGCGTAGACGATGGCGCGGCCAACGAAGGTCTGTGTCGTGCCGGCCACCGCGCCGCGCACGGTCACCCTGGCCTTCGCATACCAGTCATTGAGCGCAGCGCTCGAGAGATCGACGGAGTCGCCCAGCGCCACCCACGCAAACCCCAGCGCGCGCGCCAGCGACTCGTACGACCAGATGTAGTCCAGCTCCCTCGCCTCGAGCAGTCCGATCAGATCCGCCTCCTTCGGGCGCACGTTGCGCGCCGGGGCGCGGGCGGCGAGGCGCGCGGCCAGCCCCGTGTCGGCGCGGGCGAGTGCGGCAAGCTGCCAGGTCATCAGCGTACGATACCCGTTCGGGTCGAGCTCCGGATCCGAGCGCCCGACCTCGACATCGGCGCGCGAGAGAATGTCCGTCCAGGTTGCCGGCGACATCTCCGCCGCGTGCCGCGACTGCGGCGTGTACGCGACCACCATCCGGTTGCGCGCAAAGTGCACGTACGTGTCCACGTGCGCGGGCACGAGATAGCCCGGGAACACGTCCGCGTCCGCGAGCGCGATGAGATCGGGAATCTTCCCGAGCTCGGTGAGCTTGCGCGCGCTCTCGAGCGAGCCCGCGCTCTCCTGCTCGACGCGCACCCCCTCGCGTCGCGCGAAGGTGTCGAGCGCCGCACGCAGGGGTCGCGCCAGACTGCCGGCGTTGAACACGACCAACGTGCCCCCCGACGGTCGCTCCGGCGCACACGCGCCGAGCGCCGCCAGCAGCAGCCACGCCAGTTGAACGGTCCTGAAACTCGGCATCTCTGGAATCCGTGGTGACTGCGCTCGCCGTGAACGCCCCGTAAGTTACTAGCGCGCCGCTCGGCGACGACCCACCCGCACGGGTGCGTCTATGCCGTGCACCTTCCCCTTCCCCTGGAACGATGTCTCAGCTCGCGCTCGAGATCCGTGACGTCTCCAAGCGATACGCCGAACACGTCGCGGTGCGCAGTCTCTCGCTCGCCGTCCCGTCCGGCACGGTCTACGGCCTCCTCGGGCCGAACGGTGCCGGCAAGACGACGACGATCCGGATGATCCTCAACGTGATCGGCCCGGACACCGGCGCCATCACGATTCTCGGACGTCCAAGCACCGACGCCGCCGTGCTCGACCGCCTCGGCTACCTGCCTGAGGAGCGCGGCCTCTACAAGAAGATGAGCGTGCGCGGCGTCCTGCGCTTCCTCGCCGAACTCAAGGGCGTGCCCGTGCGCGAGGCCGACCGCCGCATCGACGAATGGCTGGAGCGCCTCACGCTCCGCACCGCAGAGAAGGACTGGAGCACCGCGAAGGTGGACGAACTCTCGCGCGGAATGCAGCAGAAGGTCCAGTTCATCGGCACGCTGCTCCACGACCCGGAGCTCGTCATTCTCGACGAGCCCTTCAGCGGGCTCGATCCCATCAACTCGCAGGCGCTCAAGGACACCGTGGTCGAGCTGCGGCGGCGTGGCAAGACGGTGATCTTCTCGACGCACCTGATGGACAACGCGGAGCGGCTCTGCGACGCGGTGTGCATCATCGCGCGGGGCGAGAAGGTGCTCGACGGCTCGGTGGCCGCGGTCAAGGCAGAGAACGCCGGACGCACGGTCGCCGTCGCGCTCGAGGGCGGCGCCACGACCGGCGTGGCGGCCGTCTTCCAGGACCGCTCGCTGGTGTCTCGCGCCGACGACCAGTCGCGCTACTTCGAAGTGGAGCTGGTGCCCGGCGGTGACGCGCAGCTCCTGCTGCGCCGCCTGATCGATGCCGGCGCCAGCATCACCCGATTCGAGAAGGTGCAGCCGTCGCTGCACCAGATCTTCCTGGAACGCGTCGGCGCCACCGGCGTCGAGGAGGGGATGAGCGGTCATGGCTAAGCTCTGGGCAGTCATCAAGCGCGAGTACCTCGAGCGCGTGCGCACGAAGTGGTTCATCATCGTCACGCTGTTCGGCCCGGTGTTCTTCGCCGTGATTATGGTCCTGCCCGGCTACCTCTCGGTGAAGGGCATCCGGGAGGCCACCGTGAAGCAGTTGCGCATCGTGGACGCCACGGGCGCGGGCTTGGGGCAGCGCGTGGCCGAGCGGCTCGCCGCGCCGACGATCGCGATGGGCGCCACGCCGGCACTCGCACAGATCGACACGGTCCGCATCGAGGATCTCGCGGCGGCAGAGGAGCAGTGGGTCGCGCGCATCCAGCGCCGCGAGGAGAACGGCGTGCTGATTCTGGACAGCGCCACCGTGAACAGCGGCCGCGCCCGCTACCTCGGACGCGACGCCGGCTCGATGGGACAGATGGAAGCACTGGAGGGCGCCACGCGCTTCGCGCTCATCTCGGTACGCGCCGAGGAGCTGGGCATCGCCGCCGACGGCGCTGAGCGCCTCGCACGCACGCGTGTCAACATTGCCGGCGAGAAGATCACGAACGAGGGTCGCGGCGGCAGCGGCCTCGCCGGTACCATCTTCGGCTTCGGCGTGGCCTTTCTGCTCTATATGAGCATCATCCTCTACGGCCAGAACATCCTCCGCGGCGTGCTGGAGGAGAAGACCACGCGCGTGGCCGAGGTCGTGGTGTCGAGCGTCAGTCCGGACACGTTGCTCGCAGGCAAGGTGATCGGCGTCGGCGCGGTCGGACTCACGCAGATGGTCTTCTGGGTCCTGAGCGGCGTGCTCTTCTGGGAGCAACGCGCCAAGGTGTTCTCGATGATGGGCGTCCAGAATATGCCGCAGGTGTCGTTCCCGCAGATCGACCCGCTGGTGCTCGTGGCACTCGTGCTGTTCTTCATCCTCGGCTACACGTTCTACGCGTCGCTGTTCGCCGCGGTGGGCGCGATGGTCGGCTCGCAGGAAGAGGCGCAGCAGGCCGCGCAGCCCGTGATGATGATGCTGGTGTTCAGCATCATCTTCGTGCAGCCGGTGATGACGAACCCGACGGGTCAGCTCGCGCTGACGATGAGTTTCCTGCCCTTCTCGGCGCCGATCATTATGCCGATGCGGATGACCGCGACTCCCGTGGCCACCTGGGAGATCGTCGCCTCGCTCTCGGGCGTGGCGGTCGCGTGTGTCGCGGCCATCTGGCTCTCGGCGCGCATCTATCGGGTGGGCCTGCTGATGTATGGCAAGCGCCCGTCGATGAAGGAGCTCGTGCGCTGGGTGCGACAGTCGTAGGCTAGCGCCGCTGCTCGCCGGCCGCGGCGAGCGCGGCACTCAGTTCCGCAGGCGTGATGCCGCGCGGCACGAGGTGCGGTCCGTCGCGACGCGTGGGGATCGTCACGTTGGCGATCGAACCGTCGGCGGCGAGCACGACCAGCGCCGCCGGATCCGAGTTGTGCCCTTCCCGCAGCGAGATGTTCAGCACCCACTTGCCCTCGGTGGGCCACTGCCGCGTGAGGGCATATGAGCCGCTGCGCGTGGCGGACGTGAAGCGCAGCGGGATGCTGCGCCGCTCGCCGCGCACGATGCCCTCGGCGACGCCGCGCACCATCTCGACGCTTGGTTCCTGGTGGTGGTAGGTATGCACGACGAGGAACGCGTCGCGCGTGCGACTGTCATAGGGATTGGGTGCGTACTCGATGGAAAGCCACGACGGGCCGGCGGCGAGCGGCGTGGCGGCCAGGAGCAGGGCGAGAGCCAACAGGCGAACTGACGGGCGCATACAACCTCCCGGCCCGCGAGGGCCGGTTCGGGCTGCGGCCTGCCGGGCCGCGCGGTGTGGGGCGACTACCGGGGACGCACGCGCGCCGTGCCGCGGAATGACCGGGCCGTCACGCGTGAGAGACTCTCCTTGGGCACGACGGCCTCGATGTCGCCGCCGTGCGTTTCGATCGTGATCTGTCCTTCACGCTGCACCGTGGCGTGGAACTGCACGTCGCCCGCGATGCTCTCCAGCCGCGCGGTGCCGACCGGGCCGCCGCGCACGTCGATGGCGCCGCTGACCGTGCGCAGGGCGAGGTCGAGCGCGGCGCCATCGAAGACGATCGCGCCCGTGGCCGTACGCGCACGGAACACACTCGGCGTCCCGCTCACGGTCACGCTGCCATCCATCGCCTCCGCGACCAGCGATTGCGGTGCGCCACGCACGGTGATGCGACCGCCGACGGTCGAGAGATCCGCCGCCGTCACGAGCCCCTCGGCCTCGATGTCCGTGGCCGCGCCACGCACCGAGACGTTGGCTCCGGCCGGGACCCGGACGATCAGATCGGCCACATCGCGCGCTTCGCGCTGCCCGCCGTCAGGGCCCAGCTTAATTCCGGCGCGCGTGCCGCCACCAAAGATCGAGAGGTGCGCCGCCACCGTGCCGCTCACGTGCACGGAGTCTCGGTCCCAGCCGATCAGCCGCACGCGCCCGACGTAGTTGTGAATCTTCACGAGGCCGTCGGCCGCCAAGGGCCAACCGCGCTCCACACGCACCGGCGCGGGTGCGGCACGGTCCTGTGCCGCGAGCGGCGCCACGGTGAAAGCGCCGACGAGCAGCGTCGCGACGCGCAGGACGCGAGCAATGCACGCCACGATCACATCTCCCTCAGCGAGGCCACGTCGTTGGCGCGACGCAGGAAGTCCAGCTTCTGCTGGTAGGCCGACTCCACGAACGCGCGCACTTCGGCATTGGCGGGATCTCGATGCAACGCGAGGCGCGCGTCCTCCAGCGCCTCATCAATGGTCTTGATCGAGCGCTCCAGCACCTCACGCGTCGCGGGATCAAGCGATGCGGCGCGACGTTCGTAGAGCGCCGCCAGATCGCTGACGCTGCGCTCATACGCGACGAACCCCAGGTCCGGGTTCGATAGCGCTGCCCCCGTGCCGGTGTTGATGACCACGTTCGTGCGCGGTCCCAGCAGCCACGTGGCACCGGCGGTCACCGCCATCAGCACGACGGCTGCCGCCGCGGCGACTCGCACGGAGATCACGCGCCGGCGCGGAACCGCAACACCCAGCTCCTGTACGCGCTCGGCGTCAATGCCCGCGTGGACTGCCGCCCAGAGGTCGCGCGCCGGCTCAATCTCGTCCGGCAGCGCCGCCACCGCCTCGCGCAGGCGCGGGTCGAGGGGTTCCAGCGGTTCGTTCGTCGTCATCGATTCAGTTCCTCCATCAACCGACGACGCGCCCGCAGCAGCTGCACGCGCACCGTGCTCGCTGCTACGCCGCTCATCTCGGCGATCTCCTGATGTGTGTAGCCCTGGATGTCGTGCAGCACGAAGGCCACGCGCGCACCCTCGCTGAGTCGCGTCAGCGCACGCTCGAGGTCAATGCGATCGTCCTGGTCCAGCGAGGGCGCCCGCCGCGGGCCGGCGCTCTCCTCGATCGGATACTCGGCGCCCTCGCGGAACAAGTCGCGCTTCGCCTTGCGTGCCTCGAGCAGAAACACGTTCACGGTGAGGCGATGCAGCCACGTCGCGAAGGCACTGTCGCCTCGGAACGACTCCAGCTTGCGCCACGCCCGCACGAACGCGTCCTGCACCAGTTGCTCGGCGCGCTGCCGGTCGCCGGTCAGACGCAGTGCGAGCGCGTGCACCCGTCCCACGTGGGCTCGGTAGACCGCCTCGAACGCCGCCGTGTCGCCGCGCTGGGCGGCGCGAATCTCGGCGGGTATCGGCTGGGCAGGGAGTGGGGTCGTCACGCGGGCGGTTCGGGGCATCGCGAATATGATGCTTCGACCCCTGCCCTGCGTTTACACGCGCGGGGGCGCCGGCCTTGGCCGGCGCCCCCGCGGGTCTACGAACGCCGGGACAGCCCTAGACGGCCGCGGGCGTGCAGTGCTTGTCGAACGCGCTCTTGAGCTCCTCGGCGATCAGTTCCGCCGAGCGGCCTTCGATCTGCCAGCGCTCGATCATATGGACCAGCTTGCCGTCCTTGAGCATCGCGATGGACGGCGAGCTCGGGGCGTAGCCGGTGAAGTACGTCCGCGCCTGGCGCGTGGCGTCCGCGTCGTTGCCGGCGAACACGGTGAACTTGTGGTCCGGCGTCACGCTGTGCTGCAGGGCCATCCCGATGGCCGGCCGCATATTGCGCGCGGAGCAGCCGCAGACGGAGTTCACGATGAGCAGCTGCGTGCCTTTCGTGCCCTTGAGCGCCTCGTCCACCTGTGCGGCGGTGCGCAGCTCGTCCACGCCGTACTGCGTGATCTCGGCGCGCATCGGCGCGACCATTCGTTCGTCATACATCATCGCGATCTCTCTCCTGAAGTCGTGTGCTGCGGGGTTATTCCCGACTGAGCGCCAGCAACGCGGCCTGAGGGACCACGAGGTAGCGCTCGTTCTCGAACGTGATTTCTACTGCAGCCTTGCGAAAGAACAACGCGTAGTCGCCCACCTGCGCCTGCATCGGAATGTGCCGCGTCTCCTTCTGTCCGGTGATGCGCCACGGCTCGTCGAGATGGTCCGTGACCTCGGGCAGGGGTGTGCCCGGCCCGGTCGCGACGATGCGTCCGCCCTGCACCGCTTGGTTGTCCACTGCTGTGGCGGGCAGGTACAGCCCGACCTTGGAGCGCTCCTCGCCCTCCTCGACCCGGATCAGCACCCGGTCGCCCACCACGATGAGTTCCTTGCGGCCTTTCTTCATTGAATCACCAACTCACTGCACGAGGAAAAGGTTCGACTGCCGGCGCAGGGCCCAGCGGATGCGGCCGTCGGGACCGATGATCGCGTCCTCCTCCTGCGCCATCCGGACCAGCTGCCCGCCCCATTCCGGCACGGGCGTCGAGGCCTGGAGTTCGATCGAGTACCACATATTCGCCACCACGCGTGCCTCGCCGCTACCCGGGACGCCGTCCTGTGCGTCCCAGCGGCCCACGAGCGGGCCGGCTCCGTGGCCGTGCTTGCCGATCGGATGCGAATACAGCGTGCCCGTGATGCCTTCGCTGCGCATCCGCGCGAGCGCGCTGGCCAGCACCTCGTTGCCGGTCCGGCCCGGACGGAGCTCTTCCATTGTGATGTCCTGAAGCCGGTTCGCGTTGCGCAACGCCTGCTGCAGGCCGGCCGGCGGCTGTGTCTCGCCGGGCAGCAGCACGTAGCCGTTGTGCTGCGTGTCGGTGGCCAAGCCGAGCGCAACGATGCCCACATCGCAATGCAGCACGTCGCCACGCTGGATGATGGGATCCTCGCCTAGCTGTGCGGCCGTGGCCCCGCGCCGCTGCACCGTGATGCTCGGCTGAAACCAGGTCGTCAGCCCGAGGTCGTTCACCGTCTGCCGCCACCACCACACGAGGTCGCTGGTGCGCGTCACGCCCGGGCGGATTACCTCGCTCGAGAACATCCGCTGCGTGAGCGACCACACCAGCTCCTGCAGGCGCGGATAGTACTCCGCCTCCTCTGCCACGCGCGTGGCGATGAACTCCACCGGCAGCGCGTCCGTGGAGCGGAAGCGCGCGGCCCAGCGCGCGCCGAGGGCCTCGGTCATTCCGTCGCGTTCGCCGGCGGTGAGGCCGTCGGCGAAGGCGAACGTGCGGGACACGTTGATCTGAATCACCCGCGGATTTCGTTGCTCGACGATCTGGCGGAGCGCGTTCCACTGTTCGTCACCGACGAGCTCGGCGCGACGCGCCTCGGCACCGGCGTCCACGGAAGCGGCGGCGCGGTGTGCCTCGTACAGCCCGCCCTGCGTGGTGCCGCCGAGTGCGATGCGCTCGATGCAGGAGCCGTCGCCGGGGTCCGCGCGGCCGCCCGCCGCGCAGCGGTCGAAGAACACGTAGATCGTGCGTCGCCGCGCGGCGAAGGTCGTGGGCGCGACGAGCGACGAGAACGTCGGATCCTCGTTGTACTCGCGCATCGGGATGATCCACATATCCACGCCGTGCTTGCGCATCAGCATCGGCAGGACGGTCACGAGGCGGCGCTCAAGCCAGCGCTGTTGGAGCGCGGCCTGCTCGCGAAGCGTGCCGAAGGGACGGGTGGGCGACTGCGCGCCGAGGACGGCGGGGGCAACTGCCGCGACGAGGACGAGGAGCGAACGACGCATTCTCACGGAGCTTGAGTGGTATCGCGCCCCTTGATCAACAGGAGGCGCACGATGCTCGCGACCAGTGCGAGCACAATCGCAAAGAGCGTGATGCCGCCGACACGGAACACGAAGATGCGCACCGCCATCGCTTCCCAGTCCTCCATCGTGGCCTGGAGCGATCCGACGACTTCGAGCCCGACAGCGGTGAGCCCGAACGAAACCAGCGCCTCCGTGGTGGCCTCGACCACGCCGAACAGCGGCGCCCGCCACCACCACTCGCGCTGCGCGTAGTAGCCCAGGTGCAGCGTGGTCATCAGCAGCAGGAACACCGCGCCCACCACGAACGTCCCGGCGATCCAGAGCCAGCGATCGCTCCAGCCGAACTGCAACACAAGCAGCCGGTACAGCCGCAGCACCGCGCCGGTGAAGATCGCCATCGCCACCAGCGACAGCGACAGCTTCTTGAGGAACATCGGTTCCTCGAGCTGGGCGACGGCATTGGACGCACGGAGCAGCGGCATCAGGCGGCCCTCCTCAGCGGGTGGCGATACACTCGATCTCGACGCGGGCGTTGAGTGCCAGTCCGCTCGTGCCGAAGGCAGAGCGGGCCGGCAGACGATCGGCCGGGAAGAACTCGCGGTACACGACGTTCATCCGGTCCCACTCGGCCATATCGGCCATCATCACCGTGCACTTCACGACCTTGTGCATTCCCGAGCCCACGGCCTCGAGCACGCGCTTGATGTTGAGCAGCGTCTGGCGCGTCTCGGCCTCGATGCCGCCGGCCACGACGCGGTTGGCGCTCGCGGCGGGATCGGTGCCGATCTGTCCGGCGAGGAAGATCAGATCGCCGACACGCACCGCGGGCGAGAAGGGCCGCGTCGGCGGGCCGAAGGGCGTGAGGTACTCGACGTCCGCCGCGGCCGCTTGTCGGGCGGGCTGTGCCGGCCGCGCCGTCTGCTGCGCAGCGAGTGGGGTGGCGAGAAGCAGGACGGCGAGGGCGAAGGCAGCGCGGCGCATTGGCATCACCGAATCACGTGCCCAATCCGCGACCACCGAATATCGGTGAAGAACGGAAGCGGGCGGTCCGAGTCATCTGCGTTCCACGAGTAATACACGAACAGTGGTCGCCCGCGCACGTTCTCGCGCGGCACCACGCCCCAGTAGCGGGAGTCCTTCGAGTTATAGCGGTTGTCGCCCATCATCCAGAAGTGGCCCTCAGGGATGAGCAGCGGCCCCCAGTCGTCGAGGGTGGGCTGGGCGGGCGGCTCGCCGAATCGCGACCCCGTGACGGCGATGCGCTGCTGCCACCCAAACATCGGGTCCGTGACGTCCGGCGGCGAACCGGCCGCGGACGCCGCGCCGTAACCCTGGCGCTGCGGCACGCCGTTGATGTGCACCACGCCGTCGCGCGAGTAGATGGTGTCGCCGGGCATTCCGATGAGCCGCTTCACGAGAATCGGCGTCGGGTCCCAGGGTTGGTCCATCTGCGGCGGCGAGATGAACACGACGATCTCACCGCGCTCGGGGTCGGCATAGCCGGGCAGGTTGATGCGCGTGAACGGCAGGTGGGGCCCGTAGCGCAGCTTGTTCACGAAGAGCCAGTCGCCGATCAGCATTGACGGGATCATCGAGCCCGACGGGATGCGATACGCCTCGACGAGAAACGTGCGGAGGATGAGGAAGATCGCGATGGTCGCGCTGAGCGACTTGAAGGTCTCCCAGAGCTTGCGGGAGTCGAATCGCGGGCCGCCACCGCCCGCACGGGCGGCAGCGACGGCGTTCTTGGGAGCGGAGCCCTTGCTGGGACGCTTCTTGGCCACGGGGAGGTGCTAGGGTCGCGGGGGAGGGGCGCCGGCGGCGCGCGGGACAGGCATCCCGCCTCAATGGAATCTGGCCACCAAGGGAGGGGAAAACGAGAGGGGCGCGCCTCACGGCGCGCCCCTCAGCGACTGGCGTGGACTCGATTACTTGAGGTTCTTCGACACGAGCTTCGTCATATCGAACATCGAGACCTGGCCCTTGCCACCGAAGACGACCTTGAGCTTGTCGTCGGCGTTGATCATCCGGCGGTTCTTCTTGTCCTGGAGGCCGTTCTTCTTGATGTACGCCCAGAGCTTCTTGGTGAGCTCCGTGCGCGGCAGCGGCGACGCGCCGACGACAGCGGCGAGCTTCTCGTTCGGCGTCACCGGCTTCATAAACGCAGCGTTCGGCTTCCGCTTCGCGGCCTTCTTCTTGGCGGGCTTCTTCGCCGCCTTCTTCGCAGCCTTCTTCTTCGCAGCCATTCGAGTTTTCTCCTCGAAAGAGAGTGGTCCGATTGCGCTCCTCGCCCGGTCGAGCGTGCGCAATCTGCCCTAGAACGTAAAACACGCCCCTAGCCGCGCAAGAGTGGCGTCAGAGGGAAAAACGGCCGTTTCCCCTCTGGCGGCGGCGCCTTCGCCACCGCGCGGCATCGCTTTTTCACTCTGGGAGCGCACAATTCTGCGCCTGCGCGTGGTGTCCGCCGGTCGCGCGCTCGGTCAGGTTTTCCCTCTGAAAACGACCTAGGCGCCGACGAATCCCGAGAGCAGCGCGACCATCCGGGCGTCCGCCGGATCGGCGCTGGCGTCGTCCTCCGCCACCTCTTTTCGCTCGGACGGCGTCTCCAGAATGAGCGGCACTCCGCGCGTGCGCGCGTCCGCGAGCAGCCAGCGAAACGGCGCCTCGCCGATCTCGCCCGCGCCAATCCACGCGTGGCGGTCCTTGTTCGATCCGAACGGATGCTGCGAGTCGTTCAGGTGAAAAAACGCCGGCGCCTCACCGATGACCGACTGAAACCGGTCGAGCACGGCGCGCAGCGAGGCCTCGCTCTCGTGGATCGCGTGACCGGCGGCAAAGAGGTGGCAGGTGTCGAGCCCGTACCCCGTGCGGTGCCGCAGCTCGCGCGGCACCTGCTCGAGCATTATCGCGATCTCCTCCGGCGTGCGGCCCATCGTGCGGCCCGCGCCGGCGGTGTTCTCGATCAGCACGCGCGT
>CAYPYY010000015.1:0-2263 GCA_964414995.1 uncultured Gemmatimonas sp. | reverse complement strand
ACCTGCACCGCCCGCGCCCCAGCCGCTGCAGCGCGCCGCACCGCCATCGGGATGCCGCCCTCGTCGGCGGGGTGCACGCCGAGGAGGTGCGTCATCGCGACTGGTCGCCGCGCAGGTCCACCATCCGCTGCCCGTGCGCGTACTCCACGCTCTTCTCTTCCTTGATGTCCCGCAGGCGCCGCAGCACCTCGGCGATCCGCTGGGCCTGCTGCTCGATCGTCTTGAGCGAGTCCGGAATCTCGTGCTCCTCGAGCATCCCGTTCGTGATCAGCGCGAGCGTGGTCATCAGCGCCGCGAGCGGGTTGTTGATCTCGTGTTGCAGCGCGAGCGAGAGCTCGCCGACGCCGGCCAAGTAACGTGCCTTGCGCAGCGCCGCCTCGGCGCCGCGCCGCGACTCCGCCACCGCCATCCGCTTCACCGCGATGCGCAGGCGCGCGAGCACGTCCGCCGGGCTCACGGGCTTCGAGATGTAGTCGTCGGCCCCGGCATCGAGGACCTTCTCGAGGTCCTCCGGATGCGCCCGCGCCGTGATCATCAGGAGGTAGGTGCGCTCGCCCTCTGCGTGTCCACGCACGCGACGGCAGAGCTCGAGCCCATCCACCTGCGGCATCTGCCAGTCGAGCACGATCATCGGGGCCGGATTCGCCGCAAACGCCTTCCAGGCGTCGGCGCCGTTCTCGTAGGGCTCGACCTCGTTGCCCTCGTGGCGCAGGACCGCTTCGAGCAGCCCACGCATCATTGGATCGTCGTCCGCCAGGATGATCCGCATCAGGTCAGGTTCACCAGGTAAGGGTGCCGGTGCGAATGGCCGTCCGTGGACGCCCGCCGCCACGCTGCGTTGCCGTCCACGCCACCACGAGACGCGTACCACGCAGCACGACGCGCGGCGTGCGCGCCTCGCCGGTCTCGTCGGACGCCGCGAGCCGATGCTCAAAAATGTGCCCCTGCACGCGCGAGAGCGCGAGGCCGAGGCGCGGGGATCGCGAGTTGGGATCCTCGTACGCGACGACCACCGTGTCGCCGCGGGACGTCACGGTGGCCAACGACGGCCGGTCGCCGTAAACGATCGGCACCGGTTCGTGGAAGAGCGCGCCGCGCTCCATCGTGTGCGTGAAGAACAGCCCGGCCCCCTCGCGCGCGTCGAGGAAGTACGCGAGATGCACGTAGCCGTTGAGCGAATCGGCCGCGAGAAACGGCGTCGGGCGGTCGCAGCCCGCGCGCCCCACGTCGGCGCTGTCGGCCGTCACCGGTGCATTCCACGTGAGACCGCCGTCGTCGGAGCGCGCCACGCGCAGGCGTACGCTGGAATCCGGGCGCACGGCAAACCAGCTCGCGTAGGCCTCCGACCCGGGTGCGCGCACGGCGCGGCGCGTAGCCCCGCACACGGCGCTATCGCTGGGCCAGCTGGGCGGCGTCCACAGCGGCACGAACGCGACGCCGGTGTCGGCAACGAGGGTGAGCGTCATTGAATCAGCAATCGCGCCGTCCTGCCGCACGATGGCCTCGTCCCACTCAACCGCCACCGGCACGCAGGCCGCCGGCGAGGCGAGCGCGGCGAGCAGCGCCGCGCTCCTCACGCCCCGCACAAATCGCACATCCGTCATCCCGAAGTATCGCCGCGAGGGGCGTTAGATTTCTACGTCTCACCCCAAGCATATCCGACGATGCACACGTTCTCGCCCAACGGCGTCCGGCAGCTTCCCCCGACCGTCAACGAGCCCATCCGCGCCTACGCCCCGGGCTCGCCCGAGCGCGCCTCGCTCCAGGCCCGCATCAAGCAGATGGAGTCCGAGCGGCCCGACATCGCCGTGGTCGTGGACGGTAAGGAGATCCGCACCGGCAAGACCGCCAAGTCCGTCTCGCCGCACAAGCATCAGCACGTCACCGCCACGTACCACCACGCGACGCCCGACGACGTGCGTGCCGCCATCGAAAGCGGCAAGCGCGCCTGGCGCGAGTGGAGCGAGTGGACCTGGGAGGAGCGCGCGGCGGTGTTCCTCAAGGCCGCCGACCTGCTCGCCGGCCCGTGGCGCGACACGCTCAACGCCGCCACGATGCTCGGCCAGTCCAAGAACGTCTTCCAGTCGGAGATCGACGCCGCCTGCGAGATGACGGACTTCTTCCGCTTCAACGTGCAGTTTGCCCGCGAACTCTGCAGCGAGCAGCCGATCAGCGGCCCAGGGATGTGGAACCAGAGCGAGTATCGCGCGCTCGAGGGGTTCGTCTACGCCGTCACGCCGTTCAACTTCACGGCCATCGGCGG
>CAYPYY010000014.1:0-37472 GCA_964414995.1 uncultured Gemmatimonas sp. | reverse complement strand
CCTAGGCTTGGTTGCGGACGCCCCGCCCAACCCTCTTATTGGAGCGTTCACAGCAGAAGCCCACGTGATGCGGACTTGACACGCCTTTCCCACTCGAGATCATGTTCGGGCTCTTGCGCCGGTACCGGCGCCGCCGGCTCGGTGCACACGCACCTCCCACTGAGTGGCATCGCATCGCCGTAACGAACGTCCCAGCGTTCGCGAACAGCAGTGCTGCTGAACAGTCTGCGTGGCTGCATCACGCACGCATTCTGCTTCACGAGAAGCATTGGGAGTCTACGGGCGGCCTAGAGCTTACCGAAGAGATCTGCGTGACCATTGCGGTGCAGGCCGCTCGGCTGCTGCTTGGCAATCCCGGAGACTATTTCCCCGATGTGCGCACGGTGCTGATCCATCCCAGCACCATCACGCAGTCGGGGTCGCGCCACGAGGGTGGCGGCATTTGGTCCGACCACGATCGGCCCGCTGCTGGGTTGGCCACGGGGCGAATGGGCGTGATCGTGCTCGCGTGGGATGCCGCACGCCACAGTGCGCGGACGCCGGATGACGGTTACGAGGTCGTTCTCCACGAGTTCGCGCACGCGCTCGACTTCGAGGACGGGCACTTCAACGGTGCACCGGCGCTCGCGTCGTCACAGGAGTATCGCGCCTGGGCCAGCGCGCTCCAACCCGCATTCGAGGTGCATCAACGGGACGTCGGCGCGGGGGAGAACACGCTCCTTGACAGCTATGGGGCCACGAACCCGACGGAGTTCTTCGCCGTACTCACGGAGGCGTTCTTCGAGCAGCCGCGGGAACTCCGTTCGAAGCATCCAGCGCTCTACGAACAGCTTCGCCAATTCTTTCGGCAGGATCCTGCTCAGCCCGCCGAATAACGACGCGGGCTGCCCACGGTACACAGGCATCAGGACTCCATTGCGCATCACGGCACCTGGCTTCCGGCTCGGCGCGGCCAACTCGGTCGCCTTCTCAGCGTCTGGCCGTCTGCTCGCGCAAGTCGGTCGCCGCGTGGCGATCTATAGCGTGCGCGACCGACGTGTCATCGTGCGCTCCGACTGGCATTACCCTCACGCCGCATACGTTGCGTTTGGCGCGACCGACGAGTGGTTCGCGGTGCGCAGCACGACCGGGGCTATCGCCGTCGTGTCGTGCGACGACGGACTCCCTCGCGATCGACTCCCACCGCCTGCGCAGTACGCCGATGACTCACCGCTGTGCGCAGCGCCGGACGACCATCTTGTCGAGGCTTGCAGCAGCGGTACGCTCCGCGTACGCCGACTCCACGGATTGGGGGTCGAGTATGTGGAGCTGCATCCGCGCTGCACGCTGGGCCCCGTCGCCGCTTCGTCCGATCTGCGCCGGTGGGTGCTCGCGGTGAATTCCAAGCAGCTTGACGCGCCGACGCGCCCGCCCTGCCGGATCGAACTGCGCGACTGGCCGTTCGCGACGACGGGCCGCCGCGTCCTCCGCGACGATCTCGGCCTGATCGCAGCAGTCGCACTGAACGAGCGCTCCGGTGCGGTCGCAGTCCTGCATCAGCGACACGCAGGTCGCGAGTGGTCCATCGCGCTCATCTCGCTCACGACAGGCGCAACGCTGCTCGAGCGGACCAATGCGGCCTGGCAATCCGGCAAGGGCTTCACGTGGTCCGCGAACGTGTCGCAACTGGTCGTCGGAACGAGTGGGGGGCACCAGCTCTTGAACGCCGAGCTCGCGTTCGTGGGACAGCTGGAGGGGCAGTATGCGAGCGACGCGCAGTTCGCTCCGGATGGCGCACTGCTCGCCCTCGGATACTGGGGTCACGGACTCGTGCTGCCGACGGCGGAACTACGTGCGTGGTTCGCCGCATCGAGCGCGCCTGTCTAACGACGCTTGCTGCCGACGGCGGATCTTGCTCCAGTTCGGTTGACACTTCCATCTAACTAGGATCGAGGAGGTGTCCGATGCCGCGGAGCGGTCCGCGCCAGATCTACAAGTACTCCAAGGCGTTCAAGCTCATCGCGCTTGGATGTCGCGCACCCGTCCGCACCCAGTCTTCCGCGGACTTCCCATCGACTCATCGTTCAACGATCCGCCGTGGAGCGTCTTCGAACTCGCAACCGGGGTATCGGCTTCGCGCCTGGCGCCCCGTTGGCGCCGACAGCACTGAGCTCTGCTGGTCCGTGCGATCAAACGCGATGGACGCGCGCTTGGCCATCCGGGGGGCTTCTGCCAACGGCGAGTTCTTCTACCACGGAGACATCCTGCTTCCCGCCCACCGCCGACGTGAACGTACGCGGCGACCCCAGAACCCACTGTTCCGTCATCAGTCATTCGGAGGACACGTTGTCGGCGAACACGAGGTACATTCCACGCGACTCCCAGCAGCTCGTCTTTGTCGTCGCGTGCATCGGCAGCGGCCTCAGCCTTGCGTTCACCGGGATCGGCGTACTCTGGGGACGCGAGGAGTTGCGCTGGCCATTGATGCGGTCTGCCTGGCGCTTCCGGCGGCTGCTGTGGCACCTCTCTTGAACGCAGTGCGCGTGTGCCGGGCAGTGTCCGCGATGGCTTGGCTGACGGTACTTGTTGCGGTGCTGATCCTGTAGCGCTGGGGTGTGGCGGTTGTGGCGCGTAGCTCAGACGGTCGTGTAGCCACCGTCCACGAGATAATACCCGCCCGTGATGAACGACGCGTCGTCCGACAGCAGGAACGCGACGAGCGCGGCGACTTCTTCGGGCTTACCAAGGCGCCCCAGCGGGTGCTTCGCGGCGAGCGCCGTCTGCACGTCCTGCGGCAGTCCGGCGAGCAACGGCGTCTCGATGTAGCCGGGCCCCACACTGTTGATGCGCAAGCCCTTCGGCCCGTACTCGGCGGCCGCATTGCGCGTCAGACCGACCACGCCGTGCTTCGCGGCCGTGTAGGCACCGTTGCCGATCGCCGCCACCGAGCCGTGGATGGACGCCATATTGACGATCGCGCTCTTCGACGCGCCAGCCTTGAGCATCGCGGGAATCTGATAGCGCATACCGTAGAGCACGCCGTTCAGGTTGATGTCGATCACGCGCTTCCAATCCGCGAGATCCACCTCGCCCGCCGGCGCCGCCGCTCCGCCGATGCCGGCGTTGTTCACGGCGAAGTGCAGGGCGCCGTAGGTCGCGACGGCCTGCGCGACCACGCGTTCGTGGTCCTCGGGCTTCGCAGTGTCTTGCTGCAGCGCTGTGGCCGTGCCACCGAGCGCGATGATCTCACGCGCCACTCGCTCAGCCGCCTCGAGCTTGATGTCCGTGAGAAGCACGTGCGCGCCGCGCGACGCGAGCAGCTTGCCGATCGCCTCTCCGAGGCCCGAGCCACCGCCGGTGATCAGCGAAACCTTGTTCTCGATCCCACGCATACTGCCTCCGTTGCACCTTGGGTTGAGTATTTCAAACACACCGATGATGCCGGGACAGGCCGGGCAGCGCCGACCGCCGTGCGGCGTGCTGCCCGAGATGTCGTCCGGCCGATCTCAGGCGGCTGGCTTCACGAGTCGCCAGGCAGTGCCGAAGCCCGTGTTCAGGCGGAACTGCAGGGTGATGCCGAGCAGGGCCATCGCTTCTAGCTGCCGCGCGCGATGCAACGCGCCCACATCGATCGGCGTGAGGCCACCCGTGGTGACGAACGCCGCGACCGTCGCCTTCGCCGCGTCGTCATCACCCGCGATGAACACGTCGAGCGCCTGACCTGCCACTGCACCGGGCACCAGCGTGCCAGCGAACGTGGTGTTGAACGCCTTCACGAGCTTCGTGCTCGCCGGCAACAGCGCCTTGATGGACTCGGCGGCCGAGGTACCAGGCGCGGTCACCAAGTCCGTGTAGGTGTCGTTGAGCGGGTTCGAGATGTCGACGACGATCTTCCCTGCGAGCATTGCACTCAAGGCACGCGCCACGGCGACGTTGCCCTCGTAGGGCGCGGCCAAAATGACGAGGTCGCTGGCGGCCGCGGCATCGTGGATGTCGGCGGCCACGGAGACGCCAAGCTCCGTGGCCAGTGCCTGCGCCTTGCCGCCGTCTTCGTCGTGCAGAGTCACGCTGTGCTAGCCGGCGAGCGCCCGGGTGGCGATGCCGCGACCCATATTGCCGCTTCCGATGATGAGGACGCGCATTGTTAGATCCTCCGCGCCGCGATGGCGGCATCGAGTGAGAAGCGGCCGGCGCCGGACAGCGCCAGCGTCGTCGCTCCGGCCAGCAGCGCGAGCGGGAACTCGACGCCGTTTGGCGCCCAGAAGCCAGCGCCGATGTGGACCGCGCCGATGGCGCCGAGCATTATGACAGCGAGGCCGAATCCAGCCAGTCGCGTCAGGAGACCGACGGCGAGGGCGATGCCCCCGAGGAGTTCGACCACGCCGGTGAGTGGGCCGGTGAGGCCGGGCATCGGGATGCCCATACCGCCGAAGGCGGCGGACACGCCGTCGAGGCCGTAGACGAAGAGCTTCTGGGCGCCGTGGGCGGCGAAGATGCCGCCGATGGCGATGCGCAGGGCCGCGAGGGCGAGATCGTGGCGGGGGATGGTGTTGCCGTGGGTCATTGGACGGGTCCTCTGTGTTAGTGTGATAATACTTGGTGTGATAACACGCATTGGAGCAGAAAAGTTCCTAGCCGCGCGCCCGGGCGAGCAGGTCGATCAAGGTCTTCAACTGCTTGGCGTCGAGATGGCCGAGTTGCTTCTCGTGCGCCTTCGCCATCGGGGCGTCGAGCTCGTTGACGAGCTTCCGGCCCTTCGCGGTCAGCGTCGTGTTGACCTGGCGCCGATCTTCCGTACTGCGGACCCGGTGGATGAGTCCCGCCGCTTCCATACGATCCAGCAACCGCGACACGTCCGGCATTCGCGTCACGAGACGATCGCGGATTTCGTTGCGGCACAGCCCTCCCGCCTCGGCCCCACGTAGCACGCGCAGGACGTTGTACTGCGTCAGCGTCAGGCCGTGGGGCTCGAGCAGGCGCTCGAGGCCCTCGCGCAAGAGTGCCTCGGTGCGCGCGATGCTCAGGAAGGCCTCCTGGGCGGGGCTCCCGAACGGTTTCTGCTGTCGCAGCTCGTGGCGGAGGCTTGGGGTCACGCGGGGATAGTACGTGTTATAACACGGACTGTCAAGCCCCGCCCACCCGCAGAAGCCAAGGAATCGATTGAGGCCCCAATGAAGAGGAACTCCCGACCCGCCCGTCGTCGTGGATCGGCTACAGTCTCTTCCAATGCGGATCCTGCACAAGCGAGACGGTGCCCTTCGAGTGGGACCCCACCTGAAGCGCCGTCCCGACTTCTATAATAGAGAGTGCCGATGGCCGTGCGGTGGTGGCGAGCGGGCGGCCGTGGCCCTATCGTAGGGTCAGACTGCCGTGGCCGCGCACCCGCAGCTCAATAGAATGGCCGCAGCAGAAGCCCACGTTACGCGGAGCACAGGCCACCGTGATGCCGGCACTCAAGCGCCTAATCTTCGGTTCGCTCGCTTTGGCGTGTGCTTTGGCGACCGCGTTCTTCACGTTCTTCGGTGTGCGGTTAGTGTACGCCGTGCTGACGTTCGATGGTGAAGGATCGCTTGGCCACGTCGGGATGTTCATCGCGGCAGGGCTGTATCCATTGCTGGCGTTTTTCTTCGGGAGCTGCACGTACTTCGCGTGGCGTATGCTGCGGCGCCCGCCACGCCCCCCGCAGCTGTCGAAATCCGCGTCGTAGCGGACGGAGCGAGATGATTGCACGATCTGGCGACAGCCCCTGGCACGCGCCATCCGACTGGATCCACCGCGTGAGTACCTCTCCCGCGGGCGCCCGGACCCACCCATCGACGCTCGGTGGCCGACAGCCGGGATGACCATTCTCCGCGGCTTCCTACTCGGCATCGCGATGTGTGCCCTCGGCGCGTGCGTCGCGCGCTCGCCGGCGCATCGCGACGCACTCGTCCGGCACGCGCGGGCCAATCCCGCGTCTGCCTACCGTGACTACCGACTGCTCGCGCGCCGGTACGGACTGCCGATTGCGCATTGGCCAGACTCGTCCCTCGCGGACTCGCTTGCGCGCGCGGGCGCCGAAGGGCCGTGCGGACCCGAGCACACGCTCTGGGTGAGGCGACTGATTCCCGTCGCCGCTCGACACGGACTTGATCGTGTGATTGAGTACGATGACACCCGTATCGTTCGCGAATGGAGCACTCCCGCGAATGACCGGCCGCTCGGGATCGTCGGCGACGCGCTCGTGATGGCACTCGAATGGTTCGCCCAGGACATTCCCGTCGACTCCTCGCGGTTGCCTGTGCTCTATGTTCGTCCGGACGGATCTCTCCAGGTCGCTCGCGGCGCGCCCGGACGCAGCGTGGCGTCATTGGAGGACTGCCCGCGCCACGCGATGGAGCCCCGCTCCGACTTCTGGTCGTGCTACGTCTTCCGCGATCTTGCGTCGGGGAAGCCACGTCGCCTCGGCTTCAATGAGGTGTGTACCTAGGTGCGCTGATTGACGACGTTCGCTGCCGACGGCCGCACCTGGCAGTACCGGAGTCTTTGGCGGGCGTGGGACCGAAGGGGGTTCGCGTTCTGAAACAGGCCCTCGCGACGCAGGGGCGGCACTTCCGGCGCGCATCTGACGGCGTCGCGCAATAACGACCGAGGGGGACGACAGCTCCGGGGCGGGTCATTCTCCGCTTGCTGGTTGTGGCGCGGAGTGGGAATGGCGAGTAAGGCTGGTATGCGATTCGACCTTCGGTTGTTTGCCCGCGTTCCGCTCCGGACCGCGCTTGCGACTGCGAGCGTGGCCCTGACCGCGGGATGCGCGGACCTCTTCTCTCCCGCTGGGGCGCCCGCCGTGTTCGCACTGCACACGCTGAACGAACAACCGCTTCCCGCCGTCGTCGGCGAGGCAGGTCCGTTCAGTGTGATGCTCGTCGAGGCCGACTCCCTTGTCGTCTCTGCCAGCGGCACGGCGACCTGGATTCGCCACGCACGACTCGAGTTGGACGCTGGCGGCCCGATTCGCAATCGCTTCGAAACCACCGTTGAGTTGATTCGGGACGGAGCAGGTATCCGCGTCGCCGCACCTGGCTGGTGCGCCGCAATGCCGAGTTGCCACGATATGACCGTGTTGGGGCCCGCGCAGTTGCCCGACGAGTTCGTTCTCACCGACATTGACGGCGCCCGTCGGTACCGTCGCGGTTCGAGCGCACGCTAGCAAGGCCGTCTCGCTACCGGCGGTGGCAGGCCGAGCTACGCGGATGCGATAGCGGGCGAGCGGTCACACCATCATACTGATGCGCGGAGCGGCGATGGCAAAACGGTTGCAGACCTACGAGGCGCCCGGGATCACCGTCACCTTCGACCCCGAGGTGTGCACGCACTCGGCCCGCTGCGTCCGCGGACTCCCGCGCGTCTTCGACGTGACACGGAAGCGCTGGATTCAACTGGAGCACGAGTCGGCGGAGGCGATCGCCGCGCAGGTCGCTCGCTGTCCCTCGGGCGCGCTGCAAGCGATCCGGTCACCATCAGAGTAGGCCCCGGGGTTCGCCCCTGAGCAGCGTCACTGGCGTTGACGGGTGTCGCATCGGCTGGGTCGCGGCAACGCGCGATCTTCGCTCAGGCCGGTGCGTGATTGAGGTCTACCCTACCTTTGCGCTCCTCCTCGCGGCCCAGCGGTCGGCGGCGGTCATCGCCGTTGATATTCCGATTGGCTTGAGCGAGTCGGCACCTCGCCCCGCCGATCAGGCGGCGCGACGGTTTCTTGGTCCGCGCGGCAGCAGCGTGTTTCCGGCGCCGTGCCGCCCGGCGCTCGGGGGCGCAAGCTACGCCGCGGCAAGCGCGCGATCGTTCGCCGCGTCCGGCAAGCGACTGTCGAAGCAGACGTTTGCGATCGTTCCCAAGATTCGCGAGGTGGATCGTGCGCTCCGGGCGGATGCCGCGACGGCACAGCGGGTCGTCGAGGTGCACCCGGAGGTGAGCTTTGCGGTGCTCAATCACGACCGACCGATGCCGCAATCCAAGAAGCGCGCTGAGGGCCGGGCCGCGCGCCGCGCGCTCCTTCCCAAGGCCTCGCAAACAGCACTCGACGCCGCGCGTCCGCGCTGGTTGCAGGGTCAAGTGACCACGGATGATCTTCTCGATGCCTTGGTGGCCCTGTGGACTGCCGGTCGTGTGCTCGAGGGGCGTGCGCGCGGGTTCCCGCCGACGCCGCTCGTCCGCGACGCGTTCGGCCTGCCAATGCAGATTGTTGCTTGACCCTGCCTTAGCCCACCCACGCCGATGTCCATCGCCGATACCTACTCCACGTGGGCCGCCACGTACGACGCCGACCGCAACCTCACGCGTGACCTCGACGCAGAGGTCACGCGTCGCGTGATCGGCACCGACCGCATCGCTTCGGTCGTCGAGGCGGGGTGCGGCACCGGCAAGAACACGCGCTTCTTCGCGGAGATTGCAGACGCGGTGCACGCCCTCGACTTCTCCGACGGAATGCTGGCCGTGGCGCGCACACGGGTGACCGCTCCTCACGTGCGCTTTGACCGGGCCGACCTCTCTGCGCGCTGGCCAGTTGAAGCGGGCGCAGCGCAGCTCGTGTCGTTCAACCTGGTGTTGGAGCATATCGAGCGACTCGCTCCAGTCCTGCGCAGCGCCTGCGACGCGCTCGCGCCAGGCGGCGCGGTGTTCATCAGCGAGCTGCATCCCTTCAAGCAGTACCAGCGGAGTCAGCCGCGCTTCATCGACGCGACCGGCCAGGAGGTGCGGGTGCCGTCTTTCACACATCACGTGTCAGAGTTCCTCTCCGCCACCGCCGCGTGCGGGCTGCAACTGGCGCGGCTCGACGAGTGGTGGCACCCCGAGGATCCCGGCGACGCGGTGCCGCGTCTCATCACGTTCGTGTTTCGGCGTTGATATGACGTCGCGAGGGCTTCTCGCTGGGCGCGTCCGCGCGGTCACGTGGCTCAGTGTGATGCTTGGCGCGTGCACTGGCGCGCCGACGCCGGCGTCGGAAGGTGCGGTGCGAACACTCTGGAACGATTATGTGGCATCCAAGCGTGGTCAGCTCGCGGCCAATGCCGGAAGCCCGTCCACACACTGGAGCGCAGCCGAGCAAGCGCGTTGGCCGATGTACGACCTCGCTGGCTTCTACGTGTCCGAGCGCGCGCTGCCTGAAGTGATCAGTGTGGACCCGGTGAATCCAGTGGTCGACTCCGCGTACCGCATCGTGACGCAGTTCTGGCCCGAAGGCCCGGTCCCGCGCGACACGACGGTGCAGCCGCTGCTGACGATGACCGTGTACGCGCGACGCGAGCGGCGGCGCTGGGTCCTCGCCAATGCGCTGCCGTACGCGACGCACGCGTGGAGCCGCTCGACGGTGGGACGCATCGCTTATCACGTGGCGCCGGCGCTGCAGTTCAATGCCGCAAAGGCCGAGCGCGCCGCGGCGTTCGTGGATTCGCTCGCCGCAGCGTTTGACGTCACGCCGCCGGAGCGGATTGACTATTACGTCGCCGAGAACGTTGACCAGGCGCTGGAGGTTCTCGGTGTGGCGGTGCCCACGCGCTACGGTGCGGCTGGAGGATTCTCCAAGCCCGTGAACGCGCAGGTGTTCTCCGGCATCCCGGCGCTCGGGGAGAACTATCGGCACGAGCTGGTCCACGTGGTGATCGGGCCGCTCATCCGCGACTTCGGCAGCTCACTCCTCGCATCCGAAGGCGTGTGCACGTGGTTTGGTGGGACCGGGGGCCGGGATTTTCGCGAATCGGTACAACACCTCGATTCATTAATGCGCGCCGACCCACGGATCACGCTCGACGCCATCCTCAGCGATATAAGCCTTTCCTCGGATATCCGGAACGCAGCCGGCGCGGTGCTGGCGTCGATGGTGTTCGAGGCAGGCGGTGTGGCGGCCGTGCGCGAGTTTCTACGAGCCAGCGGTGTGCCGCGCCGAATGCAAGGGACGCTCGAAGCCCTGCTACAGCGCCCGTGGGAGACGGTTGTGCGTCAGTGGCAACAGACCGCCCAACGCATCGCAACGGAACCCGCGACCTCGTAGATTCGCGCTAGCGCAGTTGCGCCGCTGTCCGTCGCCCACATCTTGCCCGCGCACTCCGATGCCCGCCGATTCACCAGCGCCCGAGACGCGCTACCCCTACGCCACGTTCCTCAACGTGCTGTTCCCCGCGCTCGAACGTATTGACGTGGACGCCCTCGTCGCCACGGTGCGCGACGACTGGTACAACCAGACGCTCGTGCGCGTGAACGACTCCGTCGTGCGCCTCGGCGTGATGACCGGCGAGTACCACTGGCACCACCACACGAACGACGACGAGTTCTTCTTTGTGCTCTCGGGTCGGTTCCTGATTGACCTCGAGCCGGCCGCCGACGGGGTGACCCCCGGACGCGTGATCGAGCTCGGGCCGCGGCAGGGATTCACGGTCCCGAGGGGCGTGGTGCACCGTACCCGCGCACCGGAACGCAGCGTGATCCTGATGGTCGAGACGGCGTCAATCGTGCCGACCGGTAGCTGAGCCGCACGACGACGGGGCGCGGGCGGCACAACCCGCGCACTGAACTGTAGAACGCCGGATGCCGTCCGCCGCTTCGCGACTCACCCCCCTGCGCCTGCTCGCCGTCCGGGCGCTTTGGACCTACCCTGCCCTGCGGGCGCTCATCGCTGTGGTCGCCGCATTCACCGTGACCGCCACGGGTCGCGAGGACGCGGCATTCGAGAGTCCGGTTGGCGTGGTGATCATCGCGATGCTTGTCGGCGCCTTCGACGTGCGCCGCCGCGGCGAGTCGCTGCTCTGGGGCAACCTCGGGTACTCGGCATTCGTCCCGCCCGCTGTCTTTGGTCTGGTCGCCGTCCTCGGTGAGCTACTTCTCGCGACGATGCGCGCGTGAACGCTCCGCTCCTCGTCGCCGACTGTGTGAGCAAGTCCTTTGGAACGCGCCGCGTGCTGACGGCGGGCTCGCTGCGCGCTCAGGCTGGCGAGGTCCGCGTGCTGCTGGGCCGCAATGGCATCGGGAAGTCCACTCTAATGAAGATCGCGGCGGGCGTAGTGCAGGCCGACGCGGGCACCGTGCGACTCGACGGCCGCGCGATGCTCAGCCCGTCGTTGCCGGTGTTGGCGCGCGCGGGCCTCTTCTATCTGCCCGACCACGACATTCTCTCGCCCCGCGTCCCGCTCGGGACGCAGCTGCGACTCTTCGAGCAACGATTCGCAGGGCGGAGCGCGGAGGAGGCCGCGCGCCTCGCCGACGTCACGCACTTCTGGGCGGCCCAGCCGAGCGCGTTGTCGGGTGGCGAGCTGCGCCGCGCCGAGCTCGCGCTGGCGCTCTCGCGGCGGCCCCGATGCCTGCTTGCCGACGAACCGTTTCGAGGCATTGCGCCGGTAGATCACGACCGACTGAGTGCCGTCTTCCGACAACTGGCGGCCGATGGCTGCGCGGTCGTCATCACCGGGCACGAGGTGCATTCGTTGCTCGCCGTCGCCGACCACGTCACCTGGTGCACCTCCGGGACGACCTACGAGCTCGGCGCGCCTGCAACCGCGCTCGAGCACGAGGCCTTCCAGCGCGAGTATGCGATCGGGGTTCAGCTCTAGTCACCGCGGTGCACTGAAGGACTGGCGCGGCAACCCTTTCCGCGCCGGCGTTGTCCCATCGGATACGCTCCCCTCCCACCCCGGCCCCGTCTCCGATGCTCGCCCTGCGCTCGGCTCTGCGCTCGCTCCGCGCGACCCCGCTCGTCACGACCGTCGCGCTGCTGTCGCTCGCGCTCGGCATCGGCGCGAACACCGCGATCTTCTCAATCGTGGATGCGCTGCTGCTCAAGTCGCTGCCGGTCGCGCACGCCGAGCGCCTGTTCGTGGTGCAGAACACGAACGACGACGGCGGATTCCGTCGCTCGTGGACGAATCCGATCTGGGAGCAAGTGCGGGAGCGCCAGGACGTATTCGACGGTGCCTTTGCCGCGGGCTTCAACCGGTTCAATGCGAACGCCGGTGGCGAGGTCGATCCAATTGATGGCGCATTTGTCAGCGGCCGGTACTTCGAGGTGCTCGGCGTGCAGCCGCGTGCGGGCCGGTTCATCACGCCCGAGGACGATCGCCGCGGCGGCGGGGCCGATGGTCCCGTGGTCGTCATCTCGGATCGGTTGTGGCGTGCGCGATTCGGGGGCACCGCGGATGCAGTAGGCCGCACGCTGCAGTTGTCGAACGTCCTCTACACGATCATCGGCGTGGCACCGCCAAGTTTCCTCGGGCACAGTCCGGGCCTTGGTATGGATGTGTGGGTTCCGCTCGGCACGGAGCCGCTGGTGCGGGGGCGCGATAGCTCACTGGACCGGCGTTCGACGTGGTGGCTCCAGATCTTTGTGCGTCGGCGCACGGACCAGAACGCCGAGGGCGCGCTTGCCGCGCTGCGTGGCATCCAGCCGGCCGTCCGTGAGGCCACGATTCCGGACAACTGGCGTCCGCAAGACCTCGACAACTACCTCTCACAGCCCTTCGAGCTCGGCGACGGCGCGGGCGGCGTGTCGAACCTGCGCACGCGCTACGAACGTCCGTTGCTCGCGCTCGCGGTGGTTGTTGCCCTGACCCTCCTGATCGCCTGCGGCAACATCGCAAACCTGATGCTGGCGCGCGCCTCTGCGCGCCGTCACGAGTTCGCGGTACGCACCGCGCTCGGCGCCTCGCGTGCCCGACTGGCGCGCGACCTCTTCACGGAGAACCTGCTGCTCTCCGTCGCGGGTGCCGCGCTCGGCCTCGTGGTGGCGCAGGTCGCGTGCGCCCTGATCATCCGGCAGATCTCCACGTCCACGCTGCGCGTGGCGCTCGACATTGGGATCGATGTTCGAATGCTTGGGTTCACCGCTCTCGCGGCGGTCGTAACGACGCTCATCTTCGGTGTCGCGCCAACGATCGTTGCAGCGAGCACGCCGCCGATGTCATCGCTGCAGGACGTCGGACGCGGCAACACGTCGCGGCGCCAGGCCTTCGTCTCGAATGCCTTGGTGTTGGCCCAGGTCACGTTGTCGCTGCTGCTGGTGGTGGGAGCGGGGTTGTTTGTCCGGACCTTTGTGTCGCTGACGGACGTGCAGCTGGGGTTTGTCCCGGAGCGCGCGTTGGTGCTCAGCCTCGGGGCCACCCGCACCGGGCTGGAGCCGACGCAACGCGCCGCGCTCTACACGAGCATTCGTGACCGCGCATTGCAGGTGCCGGGCGTCACGCACGCAGGGCTGTCGGTCATTACGCCCGTGAGCGGCAGCACGTGGAACAACTCGCTGGTGTTCGCACACCTGCCCGACTTGCCCGAGTCGGAGCGCATCGTGGACTTCAACCACGTGACGCCGGGCTGGTTTGCCACGTACGGCACGGTGATCACCCGCGGGCGCGACTTCGACGCGCGCGATCGGCTCGGCGCGCCGATTGTCGCACTCGTCAACGAGGCGTTCGTTCGGAAGTACTTTCCGGATCGCGACCCCGTTGGGCAGCGCGTCCAGGAAGAGGGCGGTCCGCAACGGCCGGGCGAGACGATTGAAATCATCGGTGTCGTGCAGGATGCAGTGTATCGCACGCCACGCGAGCCGTTCGGCCCGACGATGTACCGCGCGTTCGAGCAGCAGGCCACCGCAGGCTCATCGACGTGGCTCACGCTGCGCACGACGCGCGAGGACGCCGCCACGCTGCAGCGCGACCTGACGGAGGCGATTCGCGGCGTGAATGCGGATGTCACGGTCGCGTATCGCCCGCTGGGAGACTATGTGCACGCCGCGCTCGCGCAGGAGCGTCTGATTGCGATGCTGTCGGGTTTCTTTGGTGCGTTGGCCCTGCTGCTGGCAGCGCTCGGCCTCTACGGTCTCACGGCCTACGCCGTCGTGCGGCGACGCGGCGAGATCGGCATCCGCCTCGCGCTCGGCGCGACGCCTGGGCGCGTGATTCGCGGGATTCTCACGCGCACGGGCCTGCTGGTGGGCAGCGGCATCGCGCTCGGAGGGCTCGCGAGCTGGTGGCTCTCGCGATTCGTGTCGACGCTGCTCTTTGGGCTCGAGCCGACGGATCCGGTGACCATTGCCGGCGCAATGTTGATTCTTGCGGCGGTGAGTGCGGTGGCCGGCTGGATCCCCGCGCGCCGGGCCGCGACCGTGCACCCTGCCGAGGCGCTCCGCAGCTAGCGAGCGGCGGTGGGCGGGGGCATCTTCGGGGAGACCCTCGCTGCCCTATGACCGTCCATCTGCTCGACATCGCGCCGCAGTTTCTCGTGGATGACCTCGAGGTTGCGCTGGCGCATTATCGCGACCGGCTTGGGTTCCGCGTGGATTTCCAGTATGAGGACTTCTACGCGGGCGTGAGCCGCGACGGCGCGCGGCTGCATCTCAAGTGCGCGCCCAAGAGCGCGGACGAGCGGTTGAACCGTGAGCTGAATGACCACCTCGACGCGTACATCACCGTGGACGAGGTCGCACATCTATATGAGGAGCTCTCTCGGCGCGGCGCCGACGTCATCAGTCCGCTGGCGGAGCGCCCGTGGCAGTGTAACGAATTCTGGGTGCGGGATGCCGATGGATACATCCTCGCGTTTAGCCAGCCCCTGGAGTAGCGTGTAATACGCGGTACGGCCAGACTGACTTCGCGATGGAGGCCCTCGTGACGCACCGCACTCGATTCCTCGCTTTGCTTCCACCGATTGCCGGCATCGCCGGCGCCTGCGCGGTCACGGAGGTGCGCGAGACGGCGGCGTGCCGCCAGACGTATGAGTTCGGCAACTACGGCTGCGCCGTGGCGGCGGGCCGCGTCCTCGATTCGCTGGGGCAGCCGGTGGTCGGCGCGTTGGTTGGGCCCACTCCCAGCGAGGACGGCATTCAGTTCAACACGCCCTATGCAACCACGTCGGCGGACGGTAGCTATTCCGTGAAGCTGACGCGATTCGGGCGTGGCGAGAGCGACCTTGTGTGGGTGTGGCTGCGCGCGTCTCGCATCCCCACGCACGTGGACTCGGTGGGCGTGCGCGACAGCGTGCGAGTGCAGTTGCGCGTGTCGCCGGTCGGCGCGATTCCCGACACCGCAGTCGTCGATCTCGTCCTTCCGCCGGCGTGAGTGTTGTAGGACTCTCACGTCGGACGTTCCTGGGCCGCGCCGCCGCGATTGCCGGTGCGGCCGCCCTGCCCCAGTGGGTGGTGAGCTGTGCGCCGCGCGCGAGACGACCGCACATCGTGCTCATTATGTGCGATGACCTCGGCTATGGCGATGTGGGCTTCACCGGCGCGACCGCCTATGCCACGCCGCAGATTGACCGGATCGCACACGAAGGGGTGACGCTGACGCAGGCCTATTCGGCCGCGCCCGTGTGCTCGCCCACACGCGTGGCGCTGATGACCGGTCGGTACGCCCAACGAGAGCCGAGCGGGCTACACGAACCGCTGACGACGCATCCGATTGGACTCGCTGCGGACCCGCCGACATTGCCCCGTTTGCTCAAGGACGCTGGGTATCGAACCGCGCTGGTGGGCAAGTGGCATCTGGGCTCTGCATCGGAGTATCACCCGCGGCGCCACGGGTTCGACGAGTTTTACGGATTCCTCGGCGCCGCCGCAGACTACGTGACGTGGCGTGACACCGAGCACCGGCGCCCGCTGTTCCAGGATGGCGAGACGACAATAGAGCCCAGCGGCTACCTGACTGAGGCGCTGACGGAGCGCGCGGTGCAGATCATTAGCGCACCCGATGCGCGACCGCTGTTCCTCAGCCTTCAGTACAACGCACCGCACTGGCCGTGGCAGGCGCCGGGCGACGCGGCGTATCCGGACAGTGTCGCGCCGAGTGCGGGCGGATCGCGGGAGACCTTTGCGGCGATGATGCGGAGTCTCGACGCCGGCGTGGGCGACGTGCTTGCGGCCCTTGATCGCTCGGGGATGTCGCGGGACACGCTTGTCGTCTTCACGAGCGACAACGGCGGGGAAAGGTTCTCGCATATGGGGCCGTTCAGCCATCGCAAGATGACGGTGGGCGAGGGCGGGATTCGCGTCGCTGCGGCGCTGCGTTGGCCAGCGCGAGTCACGGCGGGGACGCGGTCGGCACAGGTCGCGACGACGATGGATTGGACCGCGACGATTCTCGCCGCCGCTGGGAGGCGCGCGACGCGGCCGCTCGACGGCATTGATCTGATGCCGGCGCTGAGTGGAGGGGCGTTGACCGAGCGCGAGCTCTTCTGGCGCGTGACGCAGCGGCGCCAGCAGAAGGCCGTCCGGCGCGGCGACCTCAAGTTCGTGGTCAACGAGGAGGGCGAGCACCTGTTCGATCTCGCCGCGGATCCCGGCGAGAGGAGCGACCTGCTGCCGGCGCGGAGCGCGGATGCATCATCGCTGCGGGCGGCATTGGCGCGCTGGGAAGGGGAGATGCTGCCGCCAGCGCCCTTGGAGGCGCAGTACCGCTGAGCAGCGGCCGGTTGTGACGGCGGGGGCGCTGGCGCGTTTACTTTGCAGTACAAAGTACTTGACAGCCGCCGCCCGCCCGCCTACCCTTCCTCTATGGCCGCTCCCGTTCCCGATCCCCCGGCGCTCCGCGAACGCGCCCTGCAGGACCTCTCCTTCATCCGTCGCACGATGGAGGGCGCCTCGTCCTTCACCGATGTGCCCGGCTGGGGACTCGTGATCACCGGCGGCGTCGCGGTTGCCGCGGCCGTCGTCGCGGACCGACAGCCCACGCCGGAGCGCTGGATCGGCACCTGGCTGCTCGCCGCGCTCCTCGCGGCCTCGCTGGGCACGGCCGCGATGTTCCGCAAGATGCGCCGCCGCATTGATACGACCGGCGCGCAGTTGCTGAGCGTGCCGGCGCGACGCTTCCTCCTGAATTTCTGGCCCGCGGTGCTCGCCGGCGCGGTGCTCACCCTGGCCCTCGTGGATCCTTTCACGCCCGGCATCGAGCCGCGCGTCACCGAGCGCCTGCTGCCCGGCCTCTGGCTGTTGCTCTACGGTGTCGGCGTCACCACGGCCGGCGCGTTCTCGGTGCGCGCAGTGCCGCTGATGGGCATCGGCTTCATCACCCTTGGCATTCTCGCCCTCTTTGTTCCGCCGCTCGACGGAGATCTGATGATGGCACTGGGCTTTGGTGGTCTCGAGATCGGATTCGGATTCCTCATCGCGCGGAGGCACGGTGGCTAAGCGTGAAAGCAACGCCGCGCGCGCCCGCCGCCAGGAGCCGACCAATGACACCCGCATCCCCCTAAAGGCCGTGGACGGAGACGCCTCCACCCCGATGGCGCTCGATCGCATCATCCACGAGCGCGTACGGCTCGCGCTCGTGAGTGCGTTGGCCGTGCACGACTCGCTCACCTTCAATGAGCTGAAGGCGTTGCTCGAGACCTCCGACGGCAACGTGTCGGTGCACGCGCGCAAGCTCGAGGACGCCGGCTACATCGCGTGCAAGAAGGGATTCGACGGCCGCATTCCACGCACGGAGTATCGACTCACGGCTGCCGGCCGCCGCGCGCTCGAGCGCTACCTCGCCCATATGGAAGCGCTGATCAAGCGCGTGGGTGGCGAATGACGCGCCGCCTGACGCATCCGACGTGGCAGGAGCGCAGTGCGCACGACGTGCCGGAGCACGTGGCGATCATTATGGACGGCAATGGCCGTTGGGCGACGCAGCGCGGACGGCCGCGCTGGATGGGGCACGTGCGGGGCGCCCACACCGTGCGCGAGGTCGTCGCGCACTGCGCGCGGCGCGGCGTGGCCCAACTCACGCTCTACGCCTTCTCCAGCGACAACTGGAAGCGCCCCGTCGAGGAGGTCGGACTCCTCTTCGACCTGTTTCGCTCGCACCTCGACCGCCAACTGGCGGCGCTCGTGACGAATGGGATCCGCGTCAGCGTAATCGGCCGGCGCGACCGGATCCCCAAGGATCTCCTCCGCGCAATCGAGCTCGCCGAGCGCAAGACGCGTGATGGCCGCCGGATGCACCTGCGCGTGGCGATCGACTACTCGAGCCGCGAATCGATGATGCGGGCGCTCGCGGTGGGTCCCGAGCGGACCAGTGGCGTGCTCGACGGCACCATCCTGCCGCCGGTGGACCTGCTCATCCGGACCGGCGGCGAGCGGCGACTCTCGGATTTTCTGCTCTGGGAGAGTGCCTACGCCGAGCTCGCGTTCATTGATGTCAACTTCCCCGATCTCACTTCAACTCATCTCGACGACGCCTTTGCCGATTTCGCCGCGCGCGAACGGCGGTTCGGCGGCGTGATCCTTCAGGAGGGTGCGTGACCCCGCAACTCGCTCGCCGTGTGCTCGCTGGCGCTGTCGTGCTTGGACTGCTGGCCGACTGGCTGCTGCGCGCCGGCCCGTGGCGTGCCGGCTTCGTGGTGTGGGCCCTGCTGCTGCTCGGCGCCGGCCTGTACTTCGGCCAATTGCTGGACGCCGATGATGCGGCCGCCGGTCGCGAGCGCCGGCTGCTGATTGGGAGTGCAGGTGCGCTCGCGCTGCTCCTCGTGCTTCGCGACGCCGATATGCTCTTCGCGCTCGACCTGTTTGCGCTGTTCGTCGCCTGCTTCCTGATTGCCTGGCGTGCGCTCGGCCGTCGGCTGGTGCAACTGGAGCCGCGCGACGCGCTGATCGGCGTGGCGACAGCAGCCGTTGCTGTGGTGGGCGGCGCGCCGACGTTGGCGCTTCGGGACGCGGACGCGGCCTCGCTCGACGCGGGCTGGCGCGGGTCGTACAAGGCGATTGGGCTCGGGTCTCTCGTCGCGCTTCCCGTACTCTTGGCCGTCACGGGACTGCTCGCCTCGGCGGACCCGCTGTTCGCCGGATTCCTCGAGCAGACCTCGACGCTGTTCGACACGGTGCTGGTCGAGCATCTGTTCGTCATCGGCTTTGCAACGTGGGTGAGTGCCGGTGCGCTGCGCGGGTCGCTCGTGCCGGTGGGCGTGAAGAGCACGATGTTTCGCGCCGAGCTGAATGTGCGGTTTCCGGCGGTGGCGCCCGTCCTCGGCGGGCTGGCGATCCTGCTGAGTGCGTGGATCGGCCTGCAGGTACGGACCCTCTTCGGTGGTGCGGAGTACGTGGCGACGACGGCCGGCGTCACGGTGGCGAACTATGCGCGCCAGGGTTTCTTCGAGCTCGTGGTGATCGCGGGCATCGTGCTCGCGGTGCTGCTCGTCGTGGACGATGTGCTCGACCGCACGGCGGAGCAGGAGCGGCGTTCGTTCCGCCTCCTCGGCCAGGTGCTGGTGGGCCTCGTGGCGGCGGTGTTGGTGTCGGCGGTATTCCGGCTGGCGCTCTACCTGCGCTTCTTCGGACTCACCGAGGATCGCGTGCTGGCGCTGGCGGTGCTGGTGTGGGTGGCGCTGGTGCTGGCGTGGTTTGCGATGACCGTCCTGCGCGGCGTGCGCACGCGATTCGCCCCGGGCGTGCTGGTGCTGTCGGCGATCTGGCTCGGCGGCCTCAATGCGGTGAATCCTGAGCGCTGGATCGTGGAGACGAACCTGCAGCGCGCCGCGCGCGGGATGGCCTTCGACGTCGCGTATCACGCCAAGCTCTCGGCGGACGCGCTGCCGAGTCTGCTGGCGGTGGACGACCGTTTGAGCGAGGCGCAGCGGGCGGAGTTGCGTCTCGCAATTGATAAGGTGTGGGCGGACCGTGCCGCCGAACGTCCCGACTGGCGCTGGTGGAGCGTGCCGTACGCGCTAGGCGCCAAGCGACTCGGGCTGTAGCTCGCGCATCCACGCCCCGATGGCGCGCTCGTAGTAGCGCGGATTGAACAAGACCCACTCACCCAACTGCGGCGGGATCCGATACTCGGCTCCCGCCGCAGTTGCCGTGATGCCCCGCTCAAGCGCGCGACGCGCCGCCTGTTCGACGCTATCGAGCAGCGTGATGTATGCGTCGAGCTCGGCGGCGCTCGCGACCGTACCGTGCCCGGGGACGTAGGTGGCGCCGCCGAGCGCGCGCAGCGTCGCCACGCTGCGTGACAGCTGGGAGGGCACCGCATCCACGTAGTTCGGAAACATCCCGTTCCACATCAGGTCGCCACAGAACACGACGCGCGGCTCCTCGAGGTGCACGGCGACATCCGACGCCGTGTGCCCGGACAGGCGAGTGAGGTGCACGCGGCGGTCGCCGAGGTCAACGACCGTGTCCGACTGCGGTTGCACGAGTGTCGCACCCGCGAGCAGGTCCGCTGGCGGATTGGTGTTGCGCGCGATGACCAGCGCTCGCGTCTCCGGCGTCACGTGGATGCGACCTGCCGCTCCATCGGCGGCGGCGCGCACACCGCCGGCGTGATCGGCGTGGTAGTGTGTGAGCACGACGTGTGTCGGCGCGCGCCCGGTGAGTGCCAGCGACTGGGCCGCCATCCACTGTGCGCCGGCATCGCTGGCAAAGGCCTCGACCATTACGACACCGCGGCGACCGGCGATGAGTCCGCCATTGCAGAGCGTGGTGCGGTCACCGGAGAGCGGCGTGGAGACCATCGCCCACACCCCGTCGGCGATGCGCTCGAGACGGCCCCAGGGTTCGGCGGCGACGATGTGTGCGCCGGCTCGCGGTGTTGCCCAGAGTGCGCGCGGGAGCGAGGAGAGTCCGGCGCCCATCAGCGCCAGATGCGCGGCGCACGATGCGGACGTACCAAGAAAGTCTCTGCGGGACACGAGGGACATCGAGAAACCCCATTAGGTGAGCGCTACGTAGGAAAGGTAGCCGCGACAGGCACCGTGCTTGAAGAAAGGCCTGCCTCGGCGCATCGTTTCCCACTGTCACAGACCCCGGAGACCCAATGCCCAGCACGAGTCCAGTCCCGCAATTGCCATCGGGTCGCCAACTGCTGGTGCAGCGCCTCGCCCAGCACGGACGCCTTTCGATAGGCGTGGGCGGCATCGGCGGAGGGCTTCTGCTGTTGACCACCAACGCCTTCGCACTGATCACCGCCGGTGCGACGACGCTGCCGTGGGTGCCTCTGCTCGCCAACTGCGCGCTGATCTTCGGCGGCGTGATGTTCTTGCGCGAGTATCGGCGCGCCAAGCCGGCTTCTACCGAATGAAGAAGCTGTTGGTACTCGGCGTGCTCGGCGTGGCGATCTACCTCGCCGTCTTCCGTCCGCGCTGCGGGCGCAGCGGCGCGCTGGAGTGCCCGGCGGCAGAGTTAGAAGAAGGCGTCGGCGTCACGCTCTCTCGCCGAGAAGTGTGTCCGCGCTCCGGTTATCTCTGCCTCGGCTCGAGGAATCTGAGCGTTGCACGCTGGCCCCTGACGACCGGCGCGCTCCGGGTGCGCGTGACCGCGCCGCCCTTTGCGGATCCCGCCACCGGAGAGGCCATCCGCGCGTTGGTGATCGAAGGCATCCAGGCGTGGGACGGCTATCCCTTCCCTGTCATCGTGGACGCGCGACCGATTCCGCTGCGCATTCCGGATATCGACGTCGTGTGGACCGAGGGCCTCTACAACGCCCGACAGCTCGGGCTTTCCACGAACTCGTGGCAACAGGACGGCAAGGGCCTGAAGTTTAAGAGCCACGGACTCGCGGTCGTCGTTCCGCCTGACGCCTCGCAGGGCGGCCCGGACCTCTCGGCGGTGCTGCGAGCGCAGCTCAAGGCGACCGCGATGCACGAGATGGGCCACGCGCTCGGCCTGCTGCACAGCGATCAGCGCGCCGACATAATGTTCCCGGAACTCCGGCTCGAGGTGCTGAGCCCTCGCCTGTCGGCTCGCGACGTCCGCACCGTGGAAGCGCTGTACGCGCTGCCCAACGGTGCGGTCATTCAATAGCGGCTACGCGACGTCGTACCGGTCGAGGTTCATCACCTTCGTCCAGGCCTGCACGAAGTCGCGCACGAACTTCTCGCGCGCATCGTCCTGCGCGTAGGCCTCCGCGAGGGCGCGGAGCTGCGAGTTCGACCCGAACACGAGGTCCACGCGCGTGGCAGTCCAACGCACCGCGCCCGTCTTGCGATCGCGCCCCTCGAACAACTCGGCGGCGTCGGACACGGGCTTCCACTCCACGCCCATATCGAGAAGGTTCACGAAGAAGTCGTTCGTGAGCACTTCGGGCCGCGACGTGAACACGCCGTGCTTGGCGCCGCCGACGTTCGCGCCGAGCGCTCGCATTCCGCCGACGAGGACCGTCATTTCGGGAGCGGTGAGCGTCAGCAACTGCGCCTTGTCCACCAAGAGCTCCTCGGCGGAGGCGGTGTAGCGCGTCTTCTGATAATTGCGGAAGCCGTCGGCCATCGGCTCAAGCACCTGAAACGACTCGACGTCGGTCCACTCGGCTGTTGCATCAGTGCGTCCGGGTGTGAACGGCACGGTGATGCTCACGCCGCCCTGCTTGGCGGCCGCTTCAACCGCGGCGCCACCGGCCAGCACGATCAGATCGGCCAGGGAGACTTTCGTTCCGCCCTTGGCCGTGGCGTTGAACTCGGACTGGATGCCCTCGAGCACTTTGAGCACGCGCGCGAGCTGCCGCGGCTCGTTCACTTCCCAGTCCTTCTGCGGCGCGAGACGAATGCGCGCGCCGTTCGCGCCACCGCGCTTGTCCGAGCCGCGGAACGTAGACGCCGAGGCCCAGGCGGTCGCGACCAGCTCGGAGGTGCTGAGTCCGGAGGCCAGCACCTTCGCCTTCAGCGCCTCGACGTCGGCGGCGCCGATCAGGGTGTGATCCACCGCCGGCACCGGATCCTGCCAGATGAGCGTCTCGCGCGGCACGAGCTTGCCGAGGTATCGGGCGCGCGGCCCCATATCGCGATGGGTGAGCTTGAACCAGGCGCGGGCAAACGTGTCGGCGAGGGCGGCGGGGTCCTTATGGAAGCGGCGCGAGATTTTCTCGTACGCCGGATCCATCCGCATCGCCATATCGGCAGTGGACATTGCGGGCAGCACCTTCTTGCCCGCGACGTGTGCGTCGGGGACCGTGCGTGCGTTGACTTTGTCCGTAGGCTCCCAGATCCACGCGCCGGCGGGACTCTTCACGAGCTCCCATTCCCAACCGAACAGCGTGTCGAAGTAGCCGTTGTCCCACTGCGTGGGGGTCGGCGTCCACGCGCCTTCGAGTCCTGAGGTCGTGGTGAACTCTGCCTTGCCCGTGCCGAGCTTGTTGCGCCAGCCGAGTCCCTGCTCCTCGATGGCTGCGCCTTCCGGCTCCGGACCGACGAGCGCGGGGTCCCCCGCCCCGTGCATCTTGCCGAAGGTGTGACCGCCGGCCACGAGCGCCACGGTCTCCTCGTCGTTCATCGCCATCCGCTTGAAGGTCTCGCGGATGTCGCGCGCGGAGGCGAGCGGGTCCGGCTTGCCGTTCGGTCCTTCAGGATTCACATAGATGAGACCCATCTGGACCGCAGCGAGCGGATTCTCAAGCTCGCGGTCGCCCGTGTAGCGCTTGTCGCCGAGCCACTCGGCTTCTTTGCCCCAGTAGATGTCCTGCTCGGGCTCCCACACATCCGCGCGGCCACCGCCGAAGCCAAAGGTCTTGAGCCCCATCGAGTCGATCGCGACGTTCCCCGCGAGAATAAAGAGATCCGCCCACGAGAGTTTGCGCCCGTACTTCTGCTTGATCCGCCAGAGCAGGCGACGCGCCTTGTCGAGATTGCCGTTGTCGGGCCAGCTGTTGAGTGGCGCGAAGCGCTGCGTGCCAGAGCCAGCGCCGCCGCGGCCATCGGCCGTGCGGTAGGTGCCGGCGGAGTGCCACGCCATCCGAATGAACAGCGGGCCGTAGTGTCCGTAATCGGCCGGCCACCAGTCCTGTGACGTGGTCATCAGCACGTGGAGATCGGCGACGACGGCGTCGAGATCGAGCGTCTTGAACTCCGCCGCGTAGTCGAACGCCTCACCCATCGGGTCACCGGCGGGCGGATTCTGGTGCAGCATCCCGAGGTTGAGCTGATTGGGCCACCAATCGCGATTGGAGCGGCCTCCGACCGTGGTGACCGCCGCACCGTGCATCACCGGACACTTCCCTGCGGACTTCTCGCCGTGGCCAGACATCAGACTGAATTCTCCGTGCTTTGTTGCGTGAGTGGGGACCGACTGCGCGCGCGTGTTGCGCTGGACGAATCCACAAGCGCGCGTTTCGGTTTCCGCTATTTGGTAGCATCTTCTTGAATCCTTTACTCGGACTTTGGAATGAGATTCTCCCGGACCCTGCTGCTCGCCACGCTCGCGACCGCGCCGCTCGCAGCGCTCCCTGCGCAAGCGGCGCGCTTGCTGCGCCAGCCAACTATCTCGGCGCGACACATCGCATTCACGTATGGTGCGGACGTGTGGATCGTCGAGCGCTCCGGCGGTGCCGCACGACGCCTGACGAGCACGGCGGCGGTGGAGAGCGACCCGCAGCTCTCGCCCGACGGCACGCGGATCGCGTTTACGTCAAACCGCAGTGGCACGGAGGCGGTCTATGTGATGCCGATCGAGGGAGGGACCCCGGCGCGCCTCACGTACTATCCGGGGCAGAATCTTGTGCGCGGCTGGAGTCCCGACGGCCGTCACGTCCTGTTTGCCAGCGATCGCGAGTCGGCACCGACCGGCTACACGCGACTGTGGACCGTGCCCGCGGCGGGCGGACCCTCGACGCGCCTCCCCGCGCCAATGGGGTGGAACGGCGCCTACTCGCCCGACGGACGGCGGATGATCGTGGACCGGATGGACCGTTGGGACGTGGAGTTTCGCAGCTATCGCGGCGGGCAGAATACGCCGCTGGTGATCCTCGACCTCACGTCGCTCGACGAAATCCGGCTGCCGAACGAGCGCACCACCGACATCGAACCGACCTGGCTGGGTGACAAGATCTACTTCGTCTCCGATCGCGATTGGGCGGCGAACGTCTGGTCATACGACGTGGCGACGCGGCAGGTGCAGCAGGTTACGCGATTCCGCGACGCCGAAGTGAAGTCGCTGGCCAGCGGCGGGGGCGCGCTGGTGTTCGAGCAGGACGGCTACCTGCACACCCTCGACCCGGCGACCGGTCGCTCCGCGCGAGTGGAGATCTCGATTGCCGGTGATTTTCCGTGGGCCGAGACGCGCTGGCAAGACGTGACGTCGCGTGCGACGAACGTGTCGCTCTCACCCACGGGCCAGCGGGTGCTCCTCGAAGCGCGTGGCGAGATCTTCACGGTGCCGGCCGAGCGTGGCGCCACGCGCAACCTCACGCGGAGCTCCGGCACGGCCGACCGCGCGCCGATCTGGTCGCCCGACGGCAAGCAGATCGCGTGGTTCTCGGATTCCGATGCGGGCTATCGCCTCGTGATCGGCGCGCAGGATGGGACCGGAGAGCGCCGTGAGATTTCGATTGGCGAGTCGAAGATGGCGTGGGAACCGGCGTGGTCGCCCGACGGCTCGCGCATCGCGTTCGTAGATGATGACACGCGCATTCGCGTGGTCGAACTCGCCAGCGGACGCGTGACCACCGCCGACCACGACGGCTCGAACATCGGACGCGGCGATATGGGGCTCGTGTGGTCGCCGGACTCCAAGTGGCTGGCCTATGCGAAGTACTTCCCTAACAACTTCCGGCGCATCGTCGTGTGGTCGCTTGCGGACGGCAAGGCGACGCCCGTGACAGACGCGATGGCGAACGCGGTGTCGCCGTCGTGGGACCGCGGCGGGCGTCACCTCTACTTCCTCGCGAGCACGGACCTCGCGCTCGGCTCCGGCTGGGCCAATACCTCGAGTGTGACGTCACGCGCCACCTACGGCGTGTACGTGACGGTGCTGCGCGCCGACGACCCGACGCCGTTCCCGCCCAAGAGCGACGAAGAGGCCGCGCCGCCGCCACCCAAGCCGGACACGGGCGCGGTCGTGGTACGTGTGGACTTCGCCGGTATTGATCGGCGCACGCTGGCGCTTGGAATGCCGGTGCGCGACTACCAGGGCACGCTCGCCGGCCCGAAGGGCACCGTGTTCATCGCCGAGGCGGTGCCGCAGCAGCAAGGCGTGACGGTGCACAAGTACACGCTGGCGGATGCGAAGTCGGAGTCGTTCGCGACGGGCATCTCGTTCGCATCGGTGTCACACGACGCGAAGAAGATTCTGCTGCGGTCGGGCTCGTCGTGGCGGATCGTGGGCACGGATCGGCCTCCGGCAGCCGGCTCCGGCACGGTGACGGTCGCGCTGCGGATGGAGCTCGATCGCGCCGCCGAGTGGCAGCAGATGTTCGACGAGGCGTGGCGCTACGAGCGCGACTACTTCTACGATCCCGCGATGCACGGAGCGGACTGGAGCGCGGTGCGCACGCGGTATCGTCCGTTGGTCGCGCACGTGCGGCACCGCAGCGATCTGAACTACATCCTCGATATGATGAACGGAGAGCTGGCGGTCGGGCACAGCTTCGTGTTCGGCGGCGATATGCCGGCCGTGGACACGGTGCGCGTCGGGCTGCTCGGTGCGGACTTCGCGGCGGACCGCGGCCGCTGGCGCATCGCGCGCATCTACACGTTCGAGAGCTGGAACCCTGGGCTCAGCGCGCCGCTCGACCGACCGGGCACCCGACTGCGCACGGGGCACTATCTCGTGGGCGTGGATGGCGTGGAGCTGACGGCGGCGGACGATCCGTATCGCCTGCTGGATGGCACCGCCGGGCGGCAGACGGTGCTGCATTTCAACGAACGCCCCGAGTTCGCCGGCGCGTGGACAGAGACAGTCGAACCCATTCGGACCGAAGGGGCGCTGCGGCAGCGCGCGTGGGTGGAGGACAATCGTCGCCGCGTGGACTCGCTCTCCAGCGGCCGGCTCGCGTACGCGTGGATTCCGAACACCGGTGGGGGCGGCGTGGTCTCGTTCAACCGCTATGTGTTCGCGCAGCAGGACCGGGAGGGCGCGGTGATTGACGAGCGCTTCAACGGCGGCGGCAGTCTCGACGACTATATGGTGGACTATCTGACGCGCACGCTGCGCGGGGCGATCACGAATCACGTCCCGAACGGCGCGCCGTTCAAGCTGCCGCAGGGCGTGCTGGGTCCCAAGGTGCTCTTGATCAACGAGCTGGCGGGGTCCGGCGGCGACTACTTCCCGTGGGCGTTCCGGCAGCAGCAGGCCGGTCCGCTGATCGGGATGCGCACGTGGGGCGGACTCGTGAAGTCATCGGTGCACTATTCACTCGTGGACGGCGGCGCGCTGACGGCGCCCGACAACGCGGTGTTCGACCCGCTGAACAACCGGTGGGTCGCGGAGAACGAAGGCGTGCCACCGGACATCGAGGTGTGGGTAGACGCCAAGTCCGCCGCGGCGGGCCGCGATCCGCAGCTTGAGCGTGGTGTGCAGGAGGCGCTGCGCCTGCTGCAGGAGCGACCGACGCCGCGCGTCGTCGCGCCCCCGTTCTCGCGGCCGGCGCGCCGGCCGTGATGTGCTGCGCGGCGCGCACGAAAGCTGCGTGCGCGCCGCACGCAATCGGGCTTCCCCGCGCAGGTTGTCAGGGGGCGCCGTCTTGCGTCCAGCGCCGGAAAATTGAATGTTGCGAGTGCAGAGTGAGGGCAACGCCTCCACGATGCCAGAAGCGGATCGGGCCGAGATCCCGGTTCCCCTCGACGGAGGGGCGAAGCGCCAAGGCTCGCGTGCGCGGACCCGCTGCTCCCATCCCGCCGCAGTGCGGGACGAACCGTTGCGCCGCGCCAGCTAGCGACGCTGCCGACGGGTACCGACTCGGAAATCAGGAGCCATCCGTGCTCCTGCGGCTCAGCCGCCAGGATCCTTCGAGGACGGGAACGAGAGCGCCGAGGCCACTGCCTCGGCGCTCTCCTTGTCTGCAGCGGTCGTGCTGACCTTCTCAAGACCTCTATGAACTTCACACTCGACGCCGCCATTCCGGTCCTGCGCCAGACGCCGCAGACCCTGCGCGCACTGCTCGCCACACTGCCGCCCGACTGGATTCACGCGACAGAAGGCCCAGAGACCTGGAGCCCCTTCGATGTGGTCGGTCACCTGATTCACGGCGAGCGTACCGACTGGATTCCGCGCGCGCGCATCATTCTTGCGCAGGGCGACGAACGAACGTTCACGCCGTTCGACCGCTTTGCGCAGTTCGAGGAGAGCCGCGGCAAGTCGCTGGATGCGCTGCTGGATTCCTTTGCGCGCGAGCGCGCCGCGAACATCGCCCTGCTCGAGTCGTGGCAGCTCACCGACGCCCAGCTGGCGCTGGAGGGCGTGCACCCAGCGTTCGGGGCGGTGACCCTGCGCCAGTTGCTGGCGACGTGGGTGACGCACGACCTGAATCACATCGCCCAGATCGTGCGCGTGATGGCCAAGCAGTACCGCACGGCCGTGGGGCCGTGGCGGCAGTACCTGTCCATCCTGGACCGCTAGTCCCGAAGCTATCCCGCAGGAGTGGCGGCGGAGCCCGCGCACCTGCATCTATAGGGGGCGTGCGGCGGCCCCGGGCCGCCGCTCTTTTCGCCTATGCCCCCTGCTGCCCTCGACCCCTCTGCCGCAACCGCGTCTCCCGCGCGGATGCGAATGCTCACGGATGCGGACTCCCCGCACGCCGACGCCGAGCGGCGCGCGCTGATCGATGCGTACTGGGACGAAGTCGAGGATCGTGTTCGCTTCCTCGACGTGCTCGTCGAGAGCGGGCGCTACCACGAGGCCCTGACACTCTGCGCATCCTACGTGGACGCGCTGGTGCAGAATCTGGCGGCGGCGAGCTACATCACCGGCTCGGCGGACGCGGCGCCAGTGACGCCAGCTGATGACCCGTTTCTCGCGTTGGTGCACCCGCTCCAGATGATGCGGCTGGCTGCACAGATGGGCGCACACGGTCCTGCGATGGCCGATCGCCTGGGCATTGAGTTCCCTGGCCCGCAGTATCCGCTCCTCTCGCGCGACGAGTTCACGCCGCTGGTGCGGGCGTTGCTGCCGGCATCCGAGGCGAGCCAGGTCGAGGGCGTGCTGTGGAAGGGTACGCTGGCGTACATCGCATTCGATTTTATCAAGACGCAGGCGCAGTTGCGCCTCGCGGCGGGCCCGCGCCGCGGCACGGAGGACGGCCGCGTGGTGCAGATGCTGAGCGTGCCGGAGTTGGTCTCCGTGCTGCGCAGTATGATCGCCGAGGCGCGGGCGCGCTCACACGCCACCGGGAGCTGGCCAGACGCGTGACTCGACTGATCGCAGCGTTTCTCACAGCGGCGGTGCTGACCGCCCCGCTCGCCGCCCAGCAGTATCCCACCGCGTGGAACCCCACGATCCTGAACCGCCCCGACGTGAAGGCGGCGTTGGCGCATCTTGAGCGCGGACTGCCCTCGCAGATCGACGAGTGGATCCGCATCGCCGAGATGCCGGGCAAGTCCGGTCACGAACAGCAGCGCGGTGCCTACGTGCGCGCCGAGATGCAGAAGCTCGGCCTCGAGGTGTCCACCGATTCAATCGGCAACGTCACCGGCATCCGGCGCGGCAGCGGGGGCGGCCCGACGATCGTGTTCGCGGCACACACCGACATCGTGCATCCGCTGGAGACCGTCCTGCGCGTGCGCCGTGCGGGCGACACGCTGCACGCGCCCGGCATCTTCGACAACAGCGCGTCGGTCGCGAATATGCTGGCCACGGTGCGCGCGCTGAACGCCGCGCGGGTCGCCACGCGCGGGGACCTCGTGTTCGTCGCGACCGTGCAGGAGGAGCTCGGGCTGCGTGGAATGGCCTACTGGCTCGCGCACAACCCGCGTCCCGACCTGCTCATTGCGATGGACGGGGGGCTCGGGCCCATCAACTACGGGGCGCTCGGCATCTACTGGACGCGGTATCGGTTCAAGTCGGCGGGGGCGCACACGCTGCGCTCGCGCGGCCAGCCGACGCCGGTGCGCGCGCTGGCGGACGCCGTGCAGCGCATCTACGCACTGCAGCCGCCGCCGCTGCCGAACGGCGCCGTCATCAACATCGGCCAGGTGCACGGCGGCGTGATCTTTAACGGCATTCCGCAGGATCTGTTCTTCACCGTGGATCTGCGCTCCTCCGACCCCACCCTGCTCGACTCGTTAGACCGGTCCATCACGCGCATCGTGCGTGAGGCGGCCGAGCGCGAGCGCGTGGAGCTCGTCGTGGAGATTGAGCAGAAGAACGGCGCGGGTGGAACCGAGGCGATGCTCAGCGGCGCACGCGCGCACCCGCTGGTCCAGACCGCCATTGATATCCAACGCCAGCTGGGCGTGAACATCGGGATGCCCGGCGCGGCGGAAGCGCTCGCGACCGGCAGCACGGACGCGAACGTCGGCGTGGTGCTCGGCATCCCCAGCATCTCGATCGGGCGCTCGTACGGCGGCAACCAGCATACGCTCACGGAGTGGGCCGACGGCCCCAGCGCCTTGCTCGGCACCAAGCTCACGCTACTGCTCGCGGCCACGTTCGGCGACGGCATACGGCCGGTCAGCCCGCGCGTGGTACCGTAGTCCCCACGCGACACCAACCGGCGGGATCGCGCGTAGAGAATCCGTGCCCTACTCCGTTCACTACGACGCCGACACCGCCACGCTGTACACGGCGCTCAACGGTCGCATCGGATGCGACGAAGTCGCGGCGTGGGAAGCGGAGCTCTACGGCGCCGCGCGATCGCTGCCCGACGGCGCCCGCTTTCAGATGATCGAGGACCTGCGCGGCTACGAGGTGGCCGAACAGTCGGTCGTGGTGCACAAGGAGGCGCGCGTGGTGACGCCCAACTTTCTGGCGTCTCACGGGTTCGTGGTTGGATTCTTCCGACTCTACGACGAGACGCCTCCCGAACCGACCGAGACACGGCGCTGCTGGCGGGTCGTGCATCTCCATCACGACGAGCAGAAGATGGCGCGCTATCGTGAGATCCTCGGGTCGCCCCGTGAGGGTTTCTTTTCGGACGCGGACGCCGCGCGGGAGTGGCTGCTCCGCGGATAGGAGCGCATTCGTTCAGTTTTTGGACACTCCGGAGTCAGATACCGGCGATTTTCGCCGAGTTCCGTCTGATACGTGGACAGCGCGCCTAGCGGCCGCTGGTTGCGGGGATTAGCATTTTGGACAGAAGGCCTGTCTGGGATGCCGCCGTGACCCGCGGGGTGACGGGGGCGTCCCTTTCGCGAGAACCCGCCGTCGCTTCCGCGCGGAGCGACGACTGCCGCAGACGTGGAGTGCGCATTGGCGTCCGGATTCCCACAGCACACCGACGAGGCTAGCGGCCTCGAGACCGACGCCCGCGCGGAGACGATCCTGATCGTTGAGGACGACGCCAGCGTACGACGCCTCTGTCAACGTGCGCTGCGGCAGATGGGATACCGCACTGAATTGGCGAAGGACGGACACGAGGCGCTTGAGGCGCTCGAGTCGATGCCGCGCTGCGACCTGGTCCTGACCGATATCGTGATGCCGCCGGGAATGAACGGCAAGGAACTCGCCGCGGTGATTCGCGAACGTCACCCCGGACTGCGCATCGTCTATATGTCCGGCTACTCGGCGGACATCCTGAACGACGAGGCGCTCCGCGAGGACTACGTGCTGCTCACCAAGCCATTCACGATGGACGAGCTGCGGCGGACGGTGGAGCGCTGTCTCCCGTAGTCAGGGCGCGGCCGGGCGACGATAACGGCTCTGACCCCAGAAGCCCGCCGGCGTCCGCGTGAGCGAATCCAGCCCGCTACGCCGCAGCGCGAGCGTGGCTTCACGATCGGCGTCCTCGAGGACGCGCGACTCGTTCACCGAGAGCACCACGCGGTCGCGCATCAGCACCCGGCCGTTCACGACGACGGTGCGGACGTCGTTGCCGTTGGCGAAGTAGGCCACGCGATACAGCGGCATCTGCATCGGCACGAGGTGGGGCCGCCACCAGTCCACGAGGATGATGTCGGCCTTCTTGCCGATCTCGAGTGAGCCGATGTCGCGCTCCAGTCCGAGGGCGCGAGCCGCGTCCACCGTCACCATCTCGAGGACCTTGCCCGGCGGCAGCACGTCGGTATCGCGAAAGTGGAACCGATGATACCGCATCGCCTGGAACATATGGCGGAACATATCGTAGCTGCGATCGGGTGCGACGCCATCGGAGCCGAGCATCACGAGGACGCCGGCGTCGAGCATCTCGACGAGCTGGAAGCGGCGTCGCGTGGCGGCATTCGCGCTGGGGTTGTGCACGACGCGCGTGCCCGTTTCCACCAGGAGGCGGATCTCGCGGTCCGTGAGTTCGGTGCTGTGCGAGAACAGCGCGTCCGGCCCGAGGAGCCCGAGCTGTTCGTGCGCGAACTGCACGCTCCCCGTGGTGTGCCCGTCCTGCGTGAACAGCACGCCGTGGCGCCGCGAGAGCTCGCGCATCGCGCCGGCCTGCGCCTTGATCTCGGCAAGCGCGCCCGGCGCGATGGGCCCCTCGTCGGGGCGGATGGTGGGATACATCGTGGCGATGCCGAGTCGCCCGTCCCCCGCGCCGTGCCAGCGCTTGATGAGCGCCTCGGAGACCTCGCGCTGGCGCTCGAAGGTCACGTCCCGGGCGGTGGCGGAGTCGCCGGTCCAGTCCACGTAGCGCCGCGGGAACGGCGGGCGGCGGGGACCGACGGCGAGGATGAAGCGCGTGCCCACTGAGTCCATCGCCGCCATATACGCGTCACCATAGCGTTCGTCGTCGGTGCGCATCACCATATCGCCACCGCCGAGGAAGGAGAGCGCGGTCGTGACGCCGAAGCGGAGCCGTTCGACGCCGGTGAGGAAGGCCTCGGCGCGCCAGAACTCCACCGACGACGCGGCGGCGTAGATCGTCTCCGTGGCGGGATACCACTCGCCCGTGTCCATTCCGAGCGACTTCACGAGGCCGTGGCCCGCGTGGCCGTGCCCGTCAATGAGCCCGGGCATCACGATGGTACGGTGCGCGTCGATGACCTCGCGCGCGCGGAACCGCGCGATGATGGAGTCGGTGGGCCCGATGGCGACGATGCGGTCGGCGCGCACGGCGATGGCCGCGTCCTCGAGGACGCGGCGCGTCGAGTCCATCGTGATGATGGTCGCGCGCGTGATGACGAGGTCGGCGGTCTCGCGGGCCTCGTCGTCGCGGCAGGCGGCGAGTGCGGCGACGAGGCAGAGCAGCGGGAGGCGTGCGGTCATCGGGAATCGCTCACTCGCGCACGACGAAGACGACCGCCGTGCGTGCGGGGATGGTGAAGCGGCCGCTGGCGTCGTAGCGCGCGAGGGCGGCCGTGCGGTCGGCGGCGGTGGGAGCGGCGTGCACGGGATGCAGTGCATAGCGTTTGCCCGCTTCGGTGGGGAGCAGGATCTGCTGCGGTTCCGGTGCAACGTTCACGAGGTAGAGCACTTCGGCAAATCCTGCGCCCGCGTAGCCACGACCATCCAGGTGTCCGACGATGACCACCGGATTCTGCGCGGAGCCGACGTTCGGGAAACTGAGTCGCGCGCGGACGTCCTGCGCGGTGCGGAGCCGGAACAACGTGCTGCTGGCGCGGATGCGGAGGAGATCGAGCGTGGCATCGCGGACGAATCGAATCTGCGCGGGCGTCGTGGCGATCGAGGTATCGGCGAGCACCGGGCGCATCACGTTCCAGTCGCCCTGATTGCGGTGTGCAGGCGGCAGGCCGGCGCCGAAGCCATTGCTCGAGTACGTCCAGTCGAGCCGGTTGAACCAGTCGCCCGAATCGAAGCTGTCGCGATCCAGCGACTTCGATCGCAGGATCTCCACGCCCGCGTGGAGGTACGCCACGCCCTGACTCAGCGTCGTGAATGCGATGCCGAGCAGCTGCGCCCGCGCGCGCTGTTCATCGCTGGTCGCGCGCGGCAGGCGGAAGGCGTTGAGGTCGAACAGCGTGAGGTTGTCGTGATTCTCGACGTAGTTGACGACTTCGCCGGGCTCGAGGACGTAGCCTGCGGGCTGCCCGGCGTAGTCGAACTCGGCGAGACGTCGACGCACGCCGTCGGCGCCGGTCAGTTCGTAGTCGCGGAGCGTACCGGCGAGTCCGATTCGCGTCAGGTCGGCGGCGCGGAGCAGCTCCGAGCGGCGATCGCGCCCCACGTTCGGCGCGTTCGGGTCGTAGTGCAGGCCGTTGAGCAGTCCCTGGTTGGCAACGAGCCCGTCCCCGCCGTCGCAGCACCCGCCGCCGCGCAGTGCGTCGCGCGCGCGGTCGCTGAACGTGGCGATCCCGCTGCCCTGGAGCGAGAGCTGAGATGCCTGCACAAAGCGCGCCCCATTGGCGATCTCGCCGAAGTTCCAGCCCTCGCCGATGATTGGCACGTGGTGGCCTCGGGCCGCGTTGACGGCGCGCTGGAGCCGTTCCATTGCCGCGCGCGGCTGGTGCCCCATCAGGTCGAAGCGATACGAGTCAATGCCGTAGTGGCGCACCCAGGTGACGGCCGACTCGATCATCAGCTTGGCCATCATCGCGTGTTCCGTGGCGGTGTTCTCGCAGCAGGTCGAGCGCTCCACCTGGCCGTCGCCGTTCAGGCGGTGATAGTAGCCGGGCACGATGCGATCGAGCACCGACTTCGCCGCCTGCCCCGACGCGAAGGTGTGGTTGTAGACGACGTCGAGCCCGACGCGCAGCCCGGCCGCGTGCAGGGCCTGCACCATCGCGCGGAACTCCCGCACGCGCGCCACCGGATCGTCGGCGTCGGTGGCGTAGCTGCCCTCGGGCACCGTGTAGTGGAAGGGATCGTAGCCCCAGTTGAAACAGTCGCGTTCGCGCACCGCGCTCACCACGGCCTGCTGCGCCTCGCTCTCGGGCGCGGCCTCGGGGATGAACGGCACCGCGCATTCCAGCTCCGGCACCGTGGAGAGGTCGTACGCCGGCAGGAGATGCACATCGGTGACGCCGGCTGCGGCGAGCGCGCGCAGGTGCTGGATGCCTAGCGACGAGGGCTCGGTGAAGGCCAAGTACTTCCCGCGCCACGCCGGCCGCACGCTCGCGTCCTGCGCGGAGAAGTCGCGGACGTGGAGTTCGTACACGACGAGGTCGGTGAGGCTGGCGAGCGGCGCGGGGCGAGCGGCGCCGCCCCAGCCCGAGGGCTTGGTCGCCGGGTCGTCGAGATCCAGGACCACGCTATACCGCGAATTGGCGGCGAGCGCGACCGAGTACGGATCCGTCACGCGATTGCGCACGATCCCCGCGCCCGGCACGTAGACCTCGACGACGTACAAGTACCGCGATGGCGCCGCCACGTCGCCCAGCTCGCCGCGCCAGATGCCGGTGGCGTGCTCGCGCGTCAACGCCGCGAGTCGCGCTTGCTCGCCACTCCGCAGGGGATACACGCACACCGCGACGGAGCGTGCCGTGGGCGCCCAGAGCGCAAATCGCGTGGCGGCGGCGCCGAGCGTTGCACCAAGATCGGCGGCGTCAGCCGCGGAGGCAAAGACGGCATCGAGCAGTCCCGGCAGTTGCAGGTGAGTCGCGGCAATGACGTTGCCGCGCTCGTCCTCCTGCACCACGAGGAGCTGCTGCTGTGCCCAGTCCGCCGCGGCGGCCGACCGCAGGCGCGTCCTGCGCTGGCGAGGCGGCACGCTGAGGCGCGCTCCATCAGGCAGCCACCGGAAGCGTTCGGCAACGTCGGCCGGGAGCGCAGCGCGCTCGCGGCGTAGCGGGATGCGTTCGTCCGCACCGGTGACGGGGCGCCCGGAGTCCGCGACGATCGCGGCGCTCGCTGACCGGTACAGGGCGTAGCGTGCGTCCGACGGCGCGCCCGGCCATTGGATGTCGTGGGCCGAGAGCCAGTACGCACGCGCGCCGGCTGCGGGGCGCGCAGCGCGTTGCACGGTGTCGGCGACGGCGCGTGCCGTGCACACGCGGGGATCGAGCGTCGGCCCCTGGGCGGCGACGGCGGCAGGGGCAAGGATGACGAGCAGCGCCAGGCGCGCTGCGGCAGTGGAACGAGTCATCGGGTGAAGGTGCCGCCAAGTGCGGTGGGAGGCAATAATACAGGATGCTCCGACTGATCCTTGCGGCCGCCGCCCTCGGCCTCGCCGCGTCCCCGCTGGCGGCGCAGCGTGTGCCCGAGAGCCCGGTGACGGTGGACCGGAGTGGCGTACTTCGATGGACGGCGACCGGGCGAGAGGTCGCGCTCTTTGGCGTGAACTACGCCACGCCGTTCGCCTACGACTATCGCGCCGTCGCGCGGCTCGGGCAGGATCCCAAGCGCGTGATCGATCAGGACGTCGCGCACTTTGCCCGCCTCGGCCTCGATGCGTTCCGCATTCACGTCTGGGACAAGGAGGTCAGCGACGGCGAAGGCAATCTGCTCGCGAACGTGCACCTCGACCTGCTCGACTATCTGCTGGCCCAGCTCTCCGCGCGCGGCATCAAGACGATCCTGACGCCGATCGCGTGGTGGGGCCCGGGCTACCCCGAGCCCGATCCACCGTCACCCGGCTTCGCGAACGGATACAGCAAGCCGCAGATGGCCGTGGATACGGTGGTGCGCAAGGCGCAGGCCCGCTACGTGGCGCAGTTCGTCGCCCACGTGAACCCGTACCGCGGGTTCAGCTACCGCGACGACCCCGACATCATCGCGTTTGAGATCTTCAACGAACCCTGGCACGATCTCTCGCCCCCGGACGAGACGACGCGCTACATCAACACGCTGGTCGCCTCGATGCGCGGCACGGGCCTCCGCAAACCGATCTTCTACAACATCTCCGAGCACTTCACGCCGGCGCACGGGCGGGCAGTGTGCGCGGCGAACGTGCAGGGCGTGACCGGCCAATGGTATCCCACGGGGCTCGTGCGCGGCGCGACGCTGCCCGGGAATCCGCTCCCCAACGTGGACCGCTACACGATTCCGTGGGACGCGTTTCCGGAATGTCGGAACAAGGCGCGGATGGTCTACGAGTTCGACGGGGCCGACGTCGCCGTACCGGTGATGTATCCGGCGATGGCGCGCGCGTTTCGCGGCGCCGGATACCAGTGGGCGACCCAGTTCGCGTACGATCCGATCGCCATCGCGCAGACGAACACCGAGTACCAGACGCACTTCCTGAACCTGGCCTACACGCCGGCGAAGGCGATCAGCTTCCTGATCGCGGGCGAAGTGTTCCGGAGGACGCCGCGCGGGTTCGACGCGGGCGTGTACCCGGCGAGTGAGCGGTTTGGCGCGTTCCGGGTGAGCTACCGCGACAGTTTGAGCGAACTCGTCACCGACTCGGTGTTCGTCTATACGGGCGACACGCGCCGCGCGCCCCCCGCGGCGGCATCCCTCGTGCGCGTGGCGGGCGTCGGGAGTTCCGCGGTGGTCCGCTACGGCGGCACCGGGGCGTATTTCATCGACCGCCTCGACGACGGCGTATGGCGGCTCGAGGTATTTCCGGATGCGGTGCCCGTGATGGATCCGTACTCGCGCGGCAACCTGAGCCGCGAGGTGACGCGGATCTATTGGCGCACGCATTCGATGACGCTTTCGCTCCCGAATCTCGGCGAGGAGTTCAGCGTCCGCGTCCTCGACGCGGGCAACGCATTCGCGGCGACCGTGCAGGGCGCGACGATGCAGGTGCGACCGGGCGCGTACCTGCTCGTGCGCCGCGGCGTGGATGCGAGTGCGTGGACGGCCGAACAGCGGCACGGCGCGCGCACGCTCGGCGAGTTCTTCGCGCCCGCGCCGAGCACGGGTGAGGCGCTCGTGCGCCACG
>CAYPYY010000013.1:23943-37605 GCA_964414995.1 uncultured Gemmatimonas sp. | reverse complement strand
GTCATCGAGAACAACAAGTACGGGATGGGCACGGCCGTCGAACGCGCCGCGGCCATCAAGGATCTCTCGCGCCGCGCTGATGCGTACGACGGGATGTACGCTGAGCACGTGGACGGACAGGATGTGCTCGCCGTGCGCGACGCCACGGAGCGCGCGCTCGCCGTCTGCCGCAAGGAATCCAAGCCCGTGCTGCTCGAGGTGCGCACGTACCGCTATATGGGCCACTCGATGTCCGACGCCGTGAGCGGCACGTATCGCTCGAAGGCCGAGCTCGACGAGTACCTCAAGCGCGACCCCATCAACCTGCTCAAGGCGCGGATGCTCGAGGCCGGCGAGCTCACCGACGCCGACGTCGCCGCCATCGAGCAGGACGTGAAGGCCGTCGTGCAGGACTCGTGGGACTTTGCCGACGCCTCGCCGGAGCCGCCGCTCGAGTCGCTCTACGAAGATGTCCTCGTCGAGACGGGGGCCTGAGCGATGGCAATCATTACGTATCGCGAAGCACTCAATCAGGCCCTCCGCGAGGAAATGGCCCGCGACGACCGCGTCTTCCTGATGGGCGAGGAAGTCGGCGTCTACAACGGCGCGTACAAGGTGTCCAAGGGACTGCTCGAGGAGTTCGGCGAGAACCGCGTGGTGGACACGCCCATCACCGAGCTCGGCTTCGCCGGCGTCGGCGTCGGTGCGGCGATGGTCGGCCTGCGCCCCGTCATCGAGTTTATGACCTGGAACTTCGCGCTGCTGGCGATCGACCAGGTCGTCAACGCCGCCGCGAAGATGCTCTATATGTCGGGCGGGCAGTATCCGATCCCGATGGTCTTCCGCGGCCCCAACGGCGCCGCGCTGCAGCTCTCGGCGCAGCACTCGCAGGCCTTCGAGTCGTGGCTGGCGCACATCCCTGGCATCAAGGTCGTCACGCCGGGCACGCCGTACGACGCCAAGGGCCTGCTCAAGGCCGCGATCCGCGACGAGAATCCCGTCGTGATGCTCGAGGGCGAGATGCTCTACAACACCAAGGGCGAAGTGCCCGAGGACGATTACATCGTGCCCATCGGCAAGGCCGACCTGAAGCGCGAGGGCGAGCACTGCTCCATCATCACCAACGGCAAGATGGCGCTCGTGGCAATGAACGCCGCGGACCAGCTCGCCAAGGAAGGCATCAAGGTGGACGTCGTGGATCTCCGCACCGTGCGTCCGATGGATGTGGACGCCATCGTGGCCTCGGTGCGCAAGACGAACCGCGCCGTCGTGCTTGAGGAGGGCTGGGAGCTCGCCGGCATCGGCGCGCAGGTGGTGGACTACATCCAGCGCCACTGCTTCGACGATCTCGATGCCCCCGTGATCCGCGTGCATCAAGCGGACGTCCCGATGCCGTACGCCAAGCAACTCGAGAAGTCCGCCAAGCCGGATCTCGCCAAGACCATCGCAGCCGTGAAGAAGGTGATGTATGTCGACTAAGGTCTTTATGGAGGCGCTGAGCCCCACGATGGAGGAAGGTCGCCTCGTGAAGTGGCTCAAGAACGAGGGCGATGCCGTGAAGAACGGCGACGTGCTCGCCGAGGTGGAGACGGACAAGGCGGTGATGGAACTCGTCGCGCGCGGCGACGGCGTGCTGCGGAAGCGACTGGTCGAGGAAGGCACGACCGCCGCGGTTGGCACGCTGGTCGGCGTGATCGCTGGCGCGAGCGAAGACATTTCCGCGCTGCTCGGTGGCGCGGGTGCCGCGGCGCCTGCGGCCGCGAGCGCGGCGGCGGCTCCGGCTGCTCCTGCAACGTCCGTGGGTGCCGCTCCTGCCGCCCCCGCCCCCGCAACGCCTGCAGCCGCGCCTGCAGCCGCAGCCGGTGCATCGTCGACCGGCGGTCGCGTGCTCGCGTCGCCCCTCGCGCGCCGCATCGCCGGCGACTCCGGCGTCGACATTCGCACGCTGCAGGGTTCCGGCCCGGGCGGCCGCATCGTCAAGCGCGACATCGAGGCCGCGCTGGCCGGCGGTGGCGCACGCAGCGCTGCACCGGCCGCCGCAGCGAGCAGCACCACGGCGCCCGCGGCGCCACGCCGCACGGCCGACGGCGCGGAGTTCCGCGACGAGCCGCTCACGCAGATCCGCAAGACCATCGCGCGCCGCCTCAGCGAGAGCATCGGCCCGATCCCGACGTTCTACCTCACCGCCGAGTTTGACCTCACGCGCGCCGCCGAGATGCGCGCCGCGGCCGCCGAGCTCGGCGATGCATTCAAGTTCAGCTTCAACGACCTCATCCTGAAGGCCACGGCCACCGCGCTCACGCAGCACCCCGAGGTGAACGCGCACTGGCTGGGCGACAAAATCCGCTACTTCCGTGATGTCCACCTCGGAATGGCCGTGGCCACCGACGACGGCCTCATCGTCCCGGTGATCTGGAACGCCGACGGCAAGCGCATCAGCGAGATCAGCGCCGACGCCAAGGCGCTGGCCAAGCGTGCCCGCGAGCGGAAGCTCAAGCCCGAGGAGTTCACGGGCTCGACCTTCTCCGTCTCGAACCTCGGGATGATGCAGATCGACCAGTTCACCGCGATCATCAACCCGCCCGAAGTCGGCATCCTCGCCATCGGTGCGATCGAGGACAAGGTGGTCGTCGGCGCCGACGGCGGCTTTGAAGTGAAGAAGAAGCTCCGCGTCACGATGAGCTGCGATCACCGCGTCATTGACGGCGCCGTAGGCGCTAAGTTCCTCCAGACGCTGCGCCGCTTGATCGAGAATCCGCTGTTGTTGGTCTTCTAGGACCCAGACGTAGTTAGGAGTCGTAAGCCCAGCGCTCGGCGCAGCCGCTGTTGCCGTTCGCCCTTCGCTTATAGCTCACACCTTACATCTCACATCTGCAGTTCAGAGACTATGGCAACCTTTGACGTCATCTATGTAGGCGGCGGACCGGCCGGATACGTCGGCGCCCTCCGCAGCGCCCAGCTCGGCCAGAACGTCGCCGTCGTCGAGCGCGAGGGCCTCGGCGGCACCTGCGTCCTCTGGGGCTGCATCCCCGCCAAGGCGCTGCTCGAGGCGGCGAGCATCGCGCAGAAGGTTGCCAAGGGCAAGGAGTTCGGCGTCACGGCCGAGAAGGTCACGCTCGACTACGGCGTGGCGATGAAGCGCTCGCGCAGCGTCAGCGCGCAGAATTCCAAGGGCGTGGAGTTCCTCTTCAAGAAGAACAAGATCACCTGGCTCAAGGGCACTGGCACGCTGGGCCCCAATAAGTCGGTGAAGGTCACCGGCACCGACGGCAACTCGGAGACGCACACGGCCACGAAGGGCGTGGTGATCGCCACGGGCTCGCGCGTGAAGGGCCTGCCGCAGATCGGGCTCGAGCTCGACAAGACGCTGGTGCTGTCGTCGGATGAAGCGCTCACGCTGGAGAAGGCGCCGGCCACGATTGCCGTGATTGGTGCGGGTGCCGTGGGCTGTGAGTTCGCCGACGTGTTCAATGCGTTCGGATCGAAGGTCACGCTGCTCGAGGTGATGCCGCGCATCCTGCCCGTCGAGGACGAGGATTGCTCGGTCGAGCTGAACAAGGCGTTCAAGAAGCGTGGCATCGAGGTCATCACCGGTGCCAAGCTCGGCACCGTGAAGAAGGGCAAGAACAACGTCACGATCCCAGTGGAGGCCGGCGGCGAAAAGAAGGAGATGACCTTCGACCTCGTGCTCGTGGCCGCGGGCCGCGCGCCGAACATCGAGAACATCGGCCTCAAGGAAGCCGGCGTGCAGACGACGGAGCGCGGCTTCATCAAGATCAACGACAAGTTCGAGACCAGTGCCAAGGGCGTCTACGCGATTGGCGACGTCGCCGGACCGCCGATGCTGGCGCACAAGGGCTCGCGTGAGGGTCACGTCGTCGCCGACATCCTCGCCGGTCATCACCACCACCCGGTGAACTACGGCAACATCCCCAACGCCACCTACTGCCACCCTGAGGTCGCCAGCATCGGCCTCACCGAGGGCCAGTGCAAGGAGAAGGGGCTCAAGTACAAGGTCGGCAAGTTCCCGTTCTCGGCGAACGGCCGCGCGCGTACTAGCGGCGAGACCGAGGGCTTCGTGAAGGTCATCCGCGACGAGAAGCACGGCGAGATCCTCGGCGCGCACATCATCGGCGCCCACGCCACGGAGATGATTCACGAGTTCGCCGTGGCCCGCGAGAACGAGTACACGGTCGAGGAGATCGACCTCGCGATCCACGCGCACCCGACGCTCAGCGAGGCCATCGCCGAGGCGGTGCTCGACTCGATGGGGAAGATGCTGCACGCGTAAGCGCGCACATCGAGTGGCGTGAAGGAATTCCTGGTCCACGATCTTGGCCTCCGCAGCTATGCGGAGGCCTTGGCGTTTCAGCGCGACGTGGCCGCCAAGCGCATCACGAAGGAGATTCCAGCGGATGTGCTGCTGCTCGTGCAGCATCCGCCGGTCATCACGCTCGGGCGTTCGACGAAGCCGGGCAACCTGCTCGCGACCGAGCAGCTGCTCGCAACGCGCGGCGTCGAGCTGTTCGAAGTCGAGCGCGGCGGCGACGTCACCTTTCACGGCCCCGGGCAGTTGGTGGGCTATCCGATCGTGGATCTCACGGAGCACAAGCAGGACCTGCACTGGTATCTGCGGCAGGTCGAGGAAGTGATGATTCGCGCCGTCGCTCCGTTTGGTATCGCGGCAGAGCGCGTGGCCGGTAAGACCGGCATCTGGACCCAAGCCGTCGTGGACAGCGCGGGCGTCGAGCGCCGTCCTGCGAGAAAGCTGGCGAGCATCGGCGTGCACGCGCGGCAGTGGGTCACCTGGCACGGCTTCGCGCTCAACGTCACGACGGATCTCAGCTACTTCGACCTGATGGTGCCTTGCGGGCTGCCCGGTGTGGAGATGACGTCCGTGGAGCGCGAGCTGCTCGAAGGGGCGGAGACCCGCACCTGCCTGGCCCCCGCCCCCTCGCTGTTTGACGACGTGCGTGATGCCACGGTGCGCGCGTTCGGCGAGGTGTTCCAGCGCGCACCGCGCGTTCAGACGAGCCTGACGGGCGCCTCGTAGCGCGTGAGCAGCTTGTCGGCGGTCAGGAGCGTAATGCCCTCCGAGAGCGCTTGCGCGAGCAACATCCGGTCAAACGGATCCTTGTGGCGCGCCTCGAGGGTCCCGACGCGCAGGGCGTGCGTGGCCGTGATGGGCAATTCGCTGTAGCCATTGTCGACGAGCGCCCGCCGGAGCACGTCGGGCTCGACCTCGAAATCCGATCGCCCAAGCGTTCGCTTGATGACGATCTCCCAGAGGCTCGCCGGACTGAAGAGCAGGGCGTTCGCCTCGTCCTCGATGCACTCGCGCGCCTTCCGCGAGAGCCGACTCGGCTTGCCGGCCGCCCACAACAGCAACTGGGTGTCAACGAGGAACTTCACGGCTCCGCACCGAAGAGCACTGCGATCTCAGCGGCTCCCATTCGGTCAAAGTCGTCGGGGACCTTGATGGATCCCGAGAGGAAGCCGAGTCGACGCGGGGCCCGCGGCGCCTCGACCGGCACGACCTTCACCAGCGGATGGCCTGCCTTTGCGATGACCACACTCTCGCCGTTGACCACGTCGTCGACGAGGCGCGAGAGGTGCGTCTTGGCCTCGTGAATGTTGATGACGCGCACCGAAAGCTCCTGAACGGGGAGGGGGTGGACTAAACTAATCTAGTTTAGTCCACCCCCTCCCGTCCAGCCCACCCCGGCGCGCCGTCGCTTACCGCCCGCCCCGCTCCACCGCGCGCCCACCTTCTCGCGCCCAGCGATTGTACCAGTCCGTCATATAGAGAATCGTCCGCATATTGTTCGATGGCCGCGAACCCGTGCCGTGGTACTCGCCGGCAAACCGCAGCATCCGCACCGGAATCCCGCGGTACTTGAGCGCCGCAAAGTACTCCTCCGTCTGCGCCATCGGCGTGCGAAGATCCAGGTCGCCGGTCATCAGCAGCGTCGGTGTCGTCACCTTGCCGACGTGCATAATCGTGGAGTGCTGCAGCCACGCCGTCGGATCCACCCAGAACGGCTGCTTGAAGAAGCTCATCGTGAAGTTCGGGATGTCCGTCTGCCCGAAGAACGAGATCCAGTTCGTCACGGGGCAGCGCACGGCGGCCGCCGCGAACCGGTTCGTATGCCCGATCGCCCAGCTCGAGAGCACGCCGCCACCCGAGCAGCCGCCGATGTACATCCGCGTGGTATCGATCGCGGCCGTGCGAATCGCCGCGTCCACGCCCGCCATCAGGTCTTCGTGATCCACGCTCGGATACGCGAAGTTGATCCCGCGGGCGAAGGCCTCGCCGTAGCTCGTGGAGCCGCGCGGGTTGGTGAACAGCACCACGAAGCCCTGCGCCGCCCACGCCTGATAGTTGTAGTTGAACGCCACGTTGTAGTCGGCGAACGGCCCGCCGTGAATCTCCATCAGCAGCGGATACCGCCGCGTCGGGTCGTAGTTCGGCGGCTTCACGATCCAGCCGTGCACGCGCGTGCCGTCGCGCGAGTTGAACCACATCTCCTCGGTGCGGCCAAGCTTGCGACCAGCGAGCAGATCCGCGTTCACGGCGGTGAGCGTGGTCGGCGGCGCGCTGCGCCGCAGCGGATAGGTCACGATGTCGGTGGGCAGCTCCGGCGTGGACCGCACACCCACGCCGATCGGCTCGCGCCCAACGGCCATCGACGACAGCCCCAGCATCTGCACGCCGCTGGTGACCTCGCGAATCGCCCCGGTCAGCGGGAAGAAGCGGATGTTGCTGGTGCCGTGATGCATCACCGTGCCGTACACGCCGCTGTTGTCCGTCGCCCACTTCGCGGCGGTCACTAGGCGGTCGATCGGATCACTCAGGTTGCGCGCGCCCGAGCCGTCGGCATTCATCACGTACAGCTCGTTCTGCGAGTACGTGTCCGGTGCCGACGGTGAGCCGAGATACGCGATCATCCGACCGTCCGGCGACACCGTTGGCGATGACCACGCGCCCTCGACCTGCGTCACCTGACGAATCGCACCCGTGGCCACGTCTACGGCGTAGATGTGCGACTTGGTGTAGTTCGCGTCCCAGGGTCCGCGCCACCCGTCGAAGTACACGGTCCGGCCGTCGGGGCTGAAGTCAAAGCCCGCGCCACCCGCGAGGCCGTCGAAGCGCGCCCCGACGTTCCACTCGCCGCTCGTCAGCGCGCGCGCCGTGCCGCCCTCGGCGGGGACGATGAACAGATGCGTGAAGCCGCGGCGCATAAAGCCGGCGCGATCCTGTCGGTAATGCAGGTCATCCACCACCCGCGGCGCGTCGGTCCACCGCGCGCCCTCGGGCGGCGTCGGCATCGGGATGTTCCAGCGCGAACTCATCGGGACGAAGTTCGCGAACACAATCGACTTGCCGTCGGGCGACCAGGCCGGCCCCATCGGTGCATCCTCGAGCCGCGTGACCTGACTCGTCGCGCCCTCAGCGTCCATCCAGCGCACGAAGACCTGCGCACCGCGCGGCTCGCCGTCGGCTACAAACAGGATCCGCGTGCCGTCGGGCGACCAGCGCGCGCCACCGCCCTTCGTCAGGAAGCGCTGGCGCGAGCCGTCGGCGTCCATAATCCAGAGCGCCGTGTCCCAGCGATCCTCGCGTGTGTTCACCCAGCGTCGCGTATAGATGATCTGCCGACCGTCTGGCGAGACCTGCGGGTCGGAGACGGTTTCGAGTTGTAGGTAGTCGGCGACGCCGAGCAACGAGTCGCGCGGCGCCTGCGCGTGCAATGACGGCGTCGTCGCGAGCGCTGCGGCGGCGAGGAACAGGAGGGCTGGTTTCATTGGGGGCTCCAAGGTGGGCGGCAAACGTCGCTCCGACTGGGGACGCGCGCAACCGCGCGCGTGCGGCGGTTCCGATGCCGTCGCGTTCTGGCGATAATTCCTGCTCGATGCTGCCTTCTCGCCTCCGCCCCTTGCTCGCCCTCGGCTGGTCGCTCGTCGCCTCCTGTGGAGGATCGGCCACGCCCGTGTCCGTTCCGGCTCCCGTCGCCGTACCCGTGCTCGATTCGCTCGCGGCGCTGCCGCCGACCGAGCTCCCAGCGGACAGCGCGATGCCCGCCGCACCGATGCTGCCCGCGCGTGCCGAGGTCGAACGCGCGTGGAACGGCCTCGACACCGCCGCCACGCGCATTCCAATCCTGGTCGCCACGACCCGCAACCGCGTGAACGCCGATTGGCCGGGCAACCGCTTTGGCGTGCTCGACGCCAACGCACTCAGCTGGGCGCTGGCGCAGGTGAACGTGCCCTCGTACCGCAACCGTGCCGAGGGCGTCATTCCGCGCGCCAACGCCGCCGACACCCCAGACGCGGCGCGCACGATGTACATCAGCTCGCTGCTGCCCGCGGATTCCCTGCGGTTCCTCCAACGGCTCCGTGACGACCTCGCGTCCACGCGCTCCCGCGACGTGCTGGTCTTCGTGCACGGCTACAACTCGTCGTTCGAGGATGCGGCCGTGCGGCTCGCGCAGCTCGTGGCCGATATGGGTTTTGACGGCACGGCGGTGCTGTTCGCGTGGCCCTCGCAGGGCACGCTCAGCGGCTACGTGCGCGACCAGCAGACGGCGCGCAACGCGGGCTGGCACCTGCTCCATCTCCTGCGCGACCAACTGCCCCAGGCGCAGCCGGATCGCATCCACGTGGTGGCGCACTCGATGGGCTCGGAGGTGCTGAGCCGCGCTTTTGCCCTGATGGATCCGCGCGACTCGCTGCCGCGGCTCTCGCAGGTCGTGTTCGCGGCGCCAGACGTGGACGCGCGCATCTTCGGGCGCGAGGTGCTGCCCATCATCCGCCAGCGCGCGGCCGGTGTGACCCTGTACGCCTCGAGCGAGGACGAGGCGCTCCGCGCGTCGCGGGTGCTCAACGGCGTCTGGCGACTCGGACTCGGCGGCGACTCGCTGACCGTGCTCGACGGGATGACGACCATCGACGCCACCCGCGTGCGCGGTGACATCCTGGGGCACACGCTGTTCGGAAACGCGGCGCTGCTCTCGGACCTGCACGCGCTGTTCACGGAAGGCCGCGCGCCCAACGAGCGCCGCCTGCTCCAGGTGCGCCGCGGCGACGGCGCCGTCTTCTGGCGCTTTAGGTAGGCAGCGGCAGCGCGACGGTCTCCTTGGGTGAGGCGAGCACAATGCTCGTCCGCGACTCGGCGACCTTGCAGCGATCCTTGAGCTCCACGGTGATCAGCCGCTCCAACTCCTTGGTGCCGGCGCAGCGGATCTTGAGCAGATAGTCCATCTCGCCGGTGACGTGGTGGCACTCGAGGACCCACGGCAGTCGGCGTACGTGCGTGAGGAAGCGCGCGCGGCGCGCCGGATCGGCAAATCGCACCGCGACGTAAGCCAGCAGCCCCGCCCCGACCGCGTCAGCATCGGCGAGCGCCGCGTAGCCGCGAATGACGCCCGCCTGCTCGAGCCGTCTGACGCGCTGCGCGACCGCAGCGGCCGAGAGCCCGCTGGCCTCGCCGAGGGCTGCCCACGTGATGCGGCCTTCGGACATCAGGAGGCGTAGGATCTTCTTGTCAATGGAATCCATTGCTCGTATCCTATCGGACAAGTGATTCGATTGGAAGCGTCACATTTTTTGAGGGAATCCGTAATGCGCGTTCCTGCCCTGCTTCGCCGCGGCGCGTCGGCCGCCGCCACGCTCATCGCCCTCGGCGCCTGTGCCAACGAGGTCAGCTCCCTGCCCGGCGCGGTCGGCGAGATCCCCATCTTCAACCCCGCCGAGTACCTCGACTACTCCAGCGCCTTCACCAGCGACGTCATCAGCGACCCGATGAAGTTCTCTTCCTACTCGTGGACGCTCGAAACGGAACGCCCGGCCTCCGAGGTCATTGCGTTCTACGAAGCGCAATGGCCGGAGGCCGGGCGTGAAGACGATGCCGAAGAAGGCACGGTGACCCTCCGGAACCCGGCCTTCCCCGAGGACGAGAACGAGCCCCTCGGAGAAAGCCTAATGGTCATCATCTGGACCGAGCGTCAGGACGGCAAGGCGAAATTCACCATCGATCAGGATGTCTTCCGCAACAAGCGCCGGTAGATCCGCTTAGTTCGCGTCCTGGAGCAGCTGCACGTCGTACGGCGCGCCGCCGCCATTGGCCTCGCGCGCAACGATCGTGCGCACCTGGCCCGAGGTCAGCGTGACCGACGCGTCGATCGCCACCGTCTTGGTGCCGGTCGGCGTGACGCGAATCTGGTAGTCGCCAGCCGCCAGCGTGAGGTAGTTCGAAATGGCGCGGAACGCGACGTTGCTGAGCACCGGCGACGCCGCGGCGAGGTCGGCGCCGGGAGCCGTCACGTACACGTCCACGTTCGCAACCGACGGCGCGGCGTGCACCACACGGACGCGCACGTTGCCCGTCGTCGGCGCAGCGAGGTCATCCGTGGCCACGACCGCGGCGATGCTCGCGACCGGCCCCGTTGCCAGCACCGTGTAGGCGCCGCCCGCGGTCAGCGCGAGTTCGGCCGAGATGAGATCGTCAAGGAAGCCCGTGCGACGCACGGCGATCGTGCGGGTGCCAGCCGGCACCTCAAGGAAGGGCGACACCGCGAGGTACGGCACATCCGACATCACGACGTTGCCGTCGAGGTACACGTCCACGTTGGGCGCGTCCGGCGAGAGGTGCGCCACGCGCAGCGCCGCGGTCTGGGTGAGCTGAGTCGGCGAGCCCGCATCATCGGAGCAGGCGGCCAGGCCCATCGCGGCCACGCCGGCGACGAGCAAGGAACGAACAGTCTTGCTGAACATTGGAATGCACTCCACAGGGGGGTAATCGCACGACACGAGACGTGGTCGTGCGCACAGGCGCGTCTATGCGCGACTGGTATATCGATTACGTGTAAGCCAAGTTCCGCGCTGAACCGCTTCGGGGAAGTTTCTGTCACTGTGCGATGACGAACCCCAGAAAACGGCACTGGATTCGGGATATATTCAGGTATGAGCGGAGAGCCCATCGCCTACCCAGCCCGCGAACGCGAGGTCACGCCGCGACGCGCCGTGGACTTCGCCGCCGAGCTCAACGAGGCCCAGCTCCGCGCCGCCACGCACCCGGACGGGCCGCTTCTCATCGTCGCTGGCGCTGGCACCGGCAAGACCCGCACGCTCGTCTACCGCGTTGCGCACCTGATTGAGCGCGGCGTGCCGGCCTCTCGGATTCTCCTGCTCACCTTCACGCGACGCTCCGCGCAGGAGATGCTCGCGCGCGCCGAACGACTCGTCGGCCAGACCAGCCGCGGCGTCCACGGCGGCACGTTTCACGGGACGGCGCATCGACTGCTACGCCGCTTCGGCCCCGAGGCCGGCCTCCCTGGCGACTTCACGATCCTCGACCAGTCCGACGCCGAGGACCTGATGGGCCTCTCACGCAGCGCCCTCGGGCTCGCCGACAAGACCAAGCGCTTCCCGAAGAAGGAGACGCTGCACCACGTCTACTCGCGGCACGTGAACACGGACATACCCGTGGGCGCCATTCTGCGCGAGGAGTACCCGCGCTTCATCGAGTTCGACGACGACTTCACCCGCGTGTTCGCAGATTACACGCAGCGCAAACAGGCGCGCGACCTCCTCGACTACGACGACCTCCTGCTCTACTGGGCCCTGCTGCTCGAGTCCGCGCCCGCGCTCGCCGACCGCATTGCGGCGCTGTACGACCACATCCTCGTGGACGAGTTTCAGGACACGAACGTCCTGCAGTCGCGGATCCTGCGCGGGATGTGCCGCGTGCACCGCAACCTCACCGTGGTCGGCGACGATGCGCAGAGCATCTACGCGTTCCGTGGCGCCACGATCCGCAACATCCTCGACTTTCCGCGCGACTACCCCGGCGCGCAGGTCGTCACGCTCGAGCAGAACTACCGCTCCACGCAGCCAATCCTCGACGCCACGAACCTGCTCATCTCCCGCGCCGAGGAGCGCTACAGCAAGGAGCTCTACTCACGGCGCGTGGGTGGCGAGAAGCCCTGGCTGGTCACCGCACAGGACGAACAACAGCAGACGCGCTTCGTCGTGGACCGCATCCTCGAGCTGCACGAAGAGGGCGTGCCGCTTCGGGAGATGGCCGTGCTGTTCCGCGCGGGCTATATGAGCGCCGATCTCGAGATCGAGCTCACGGCGCGCAACATCCCCTTCGACAAGTGGGGCGGTCTCAAGTTCCTCGAGGCCGCCCACGTGAAGGACGTGCTGGCCTTCCTTCGCGTGCTCGAGAATCCGCGCGACGAGGTGAGCTGGTACCGCCTGCTCCTGTTGATGCCGGGCATCGGAGAGGTCACGGCGCGCAACGCCGTGCAATCGATGGCTGACCTCGCGTGGTCGCACGAGTCGTTCGGCCGATTCACGCCGCCGCCGCGCGCCCGCGAAGCGCACGGGGCGCTCGTGCGCCTGCTCGCCGACCTCCGCGCCGACGTCGCCGGCGACGACGGCCAGGTCGGGCGGCAGATCGCCCGCGTGCGCGCCCTCTACGACGACATCCTGCGCGAGCGCTACGACCGCGTCGAGCCGCGCCTCAGCGACCTCGACCAGTTGCAGACCATCGCCGGCGGCTATCCCGACCGCTCGACGTTCCTCAGCGCGCTCGCGCTCGAGCCCCCGTCGGCCACGAGCGACCTCGGCTTCGGTGCGGACGCCGAGGACGACACGCTCATCCTATCCACGGCGCACAGCGCCAAGGGCCGCGAGTGGGATGCCGTGTTCGTCATCTGGGCCGTCGATGGTTGGTTCCCGATGGCGCGCGCGCTCGGCTCCGACGACGAGATCGAGGAGGAACGCCGCCTGATGTACGTGGCGATGACGCGCGCGCGCAACCACCTCGCGGTGAGCTATCCGCTGAACGTCTACGACACCCGGCGCGGCGCGGACTACGCGCTCGACCAGGTCTCGCGCTTCCTCGACCGCGGCGTGCGGCGCTGCTTTCAGTCCGTCACGCTCGAGGCGCCCGCAGCGTCCGCGTCCGCCGAGCCGAGCGCGACGCCCCCCGAGGTGGACCTGCGCCAGCTCCTCAAGAATCGCTTCGCACCGCCAGCGTGAGCGCTAGGGCTGCGGGTAGATGGACACCCGCATCGGCAAGATCGTGATCGGCACCGGGGTCGCCGCCGCGCTGGTCGCTTTGTGCACGATCGCGGTGATGGTGGATTCGACGGGCGACTCTGTCGCCAGCGTCTCCAGCAACAGCAGTCCGGCCGAGAAGCTCGCCAGCGTGGCGTTCGTGGACGTGCCCGTGAACCGAATGCTGCCCGAGGCGACCTGCGAGACATCGACCGTGATCACCGCCTCGACATTCTCGCTGTCGCGCCACGGCGCGTTAGAGTTGTTGAAGTAAGCAAAGCGCGCGGGATCCCACTGCAGGGTCACATCGATCTCGACGAGGTTCGCACCACCGCGATTCGAGAGGTCCATCGCAGCGGACACGCCGAACAGTTGCCCCACGTTCGCGTCGCGGATCGGACCGCCACCGACGAGCAATCGAATGCCGGGAGGGGCCGGGGCCACGGTCAACTCGTTCGACATCACGTTCAGCGGGCCGCCCGCCGAGCCGCCGGTGAAGTTGATCTGTGTCGAGCCGACGCCCTCGACCGCGAGGTCGGTGAAGGTCACGATGCCGTCCACGGCAGCCACCGATCGCGTGCCAAAGAGGGTGCCGACGCCGTGGCCGTTGGCGGTCAC
>CAYPYY010000013.1:21661-23843 GCA_964414995.1 uncultured Gemmatimonas sp. | reverse complement strand
CAGCCACCGATCGCGTGCCAAAGAGGGTGCCGACGCCGTGGCCGTTGGCGGTCACGACCGCTGTGCCCCCCGCCAAGCGCACCCCGGCGTGATCCCGCAGCTCAAGCACGGGCTGCGTGGTGAACGGAATGCCCGACTGCGCGCCGGCGGGCTGCGTGAGGATGGCGTACGACGCGAGGGCCTGCGTGACCACAATCTCCGCGGTCGTGTCCGGCCTTAATCCGGCCGATGATGCGACGATTCGATACGTGCCCGCCCCGATGATGCGCTGCCCCTGAAAGATGACGCCGCCGAGCACGGCCAACGACGTGGTCGTTCCCTCGAGCGTGCCGCTGCCACCGATCAGCGAGAGCGACACATCCTGCGTGATTTCCGCCTGCTCGCCGAACGTGTCGAGGAGCCGCACGATCGTCGGCTCTGACAGCGAGAGCCCCGAGAGCCCCGCGGTGGACGCGGAGAGGATCTCAACCGCGACCGCCGGCGCGAAGGCTGTGGCCTGGAACAGGACGGAGAGCGTTGTCCCAAGAACGCGTGCGCGTAGCTGGTAGTTGCCTTTCGCCGGGCCCACGACCCACTCGCCCGGTATGGTCGCCTCGCCCTCGGTGTTGGTCACGGCAATCGAGTCGCCGAGAATCTGACCGGTGCCGCCGACAACGCTGAAAAGGACGGACGCACCGGGCACCGGATTACCCGCCGCATCGCGCGCGATGACGCCGATGCCGGGCACGGCCGTGCCGATCTCGACGCGGCGGCTCGTGCCCTCGAGATCGAAGAGCAACGCGGGGTCGCCAGGCACGATGACGACATAGGTGCCGGTGCGGGTCAGCGTGGCGACGACCACGCCGCGTGTGAGATCCGGCGCGCTGGCCACCACGGGTTCGAGATCGCCGAGGCCGTCCACGCGGTAGAGGCGGAGACCGGCCCGACGCGAAGGCGGGATGTTGGTGAGGTTCACCGCCACTTCGACCGTAGCCGGCGTCGTGAACACTGCGCCCATCGGTCCGATGACGAACGCCGTCTGCGTCAGAATGCGCGTGTCGTTCGTGACGATCGCCGCACGCCCGACGGTCAGCGTGGACACGGTCGTGGCGCCGGGCGGCAGCGTGAGCTGCAGCGAGTTACCGAGCAGTGAGGTGGTGACCGGCGCGCTCGCGCCGGCCGACGGCACGGGCACCGTCACCCGGATGGAGAGCGCAATTGCGCCGATCTCGCCGTCGGCCTCCGCCGTCACTAGCACCACGCCCGGGGCCAGCGCCGTGACGAGGCCGTTGGCGCTCACGCGCGCGACAGCGACGTCGCTCGAGGCCCAGGTGATGCGGCGGGTGAGTGCGGCACCGCCGGCGTCGCGGGGTACCGCAGCGAGCTGCGACGTGGCGCCCACGAGGAGGATGCCTTCAGCGGGGGCGCCGCTGACCTCGACCAACGCGACGGGAACGGGCGGTTCGGTGGGACCAGAATCACAGCTAAGTGCGGCGAATAGCAGCACGGCGCGCGAGGCGCGGCCAAGTCGAATCACAACGGGACGCTCAGTTAGGTGAAGCGGAAAGTTAACGGAGCGCCCTTCCGATTTGAACGGCGTGCCGCCCGACGACCGAGTCAATGGTGCGGCGCAGGTCGCCACCGTGGCGAGTGAACTCCATCTCGAACTGCTCCACGTCGGTCAGGTAGAGCCGCCGCGCGAGCAACGCCGCATTGTCCAGCCGCACGCGTTCCGCATACTCCGGAGGGATGGTCTGGAGCGCCGGCGCCACCGAGTCACGGAGCCGGCGCCGCGCCGCCGCGTACACTGAGTCCCGCAGTTGCAGCCGACGCGCCCGCAGCGAGTCACCCTGCTGCGCCCGAAACAGCGAGTCCACGTCCCGGTACAGCGCCGCCCAGAACCCCGCCAATCGGCGCTCGTCGCTCCAACGCGCGGCCGCCCAGCGCGCTCGCGCTGAGTCGCCGCGGCTCGCAAAGAACCGCTCTGCCCCGCGGCCGCCGACAAAGTTCGCGAAGCTCTCGTTGAACGCCGCATCCCCCGACGCGAAGTACCGATTGTGCAGCAGCTCGTGAATCACCGTGTCCACGAGATCCACCGAGTCCTGCTGCACGGTCGTAGAGAGCAACGGATCGTTGAACCAGCCCAGTGTCGAGAACGCCGACGCGGGCCGCAGATACGTGTCGAACCCCTCCGCCTCGAGCG
>CAYPYY010000013.1:12976-21561 GCA_964414995.1 uncultured Gemmatimonas sp. | reverse complement strand
GTCGAGAACGCCGACGCGGGCCGCAGATACGTGTCGAACCCCTCCGCCTCGAGCGCCGCCGCTGCCGCCTTCGCATCCGCCTCCCGAAAGAATCCCTTGTACGGCAGGCGCCCCACGACCGGGAACCACCAGAGCTTGGGCAGCAGCGCATCGCGCCGCGCGCCGGACAGCACCAGCACGAGCGTGTCGCGCTCTAACTGTGTGAACTGCGTGAACGACTCCTCGGCGGGCAGCCCAAGGGAGTCCACCGCAAACGCGCGCGCCTCCAGCACCAGCTGCAGTCGCGCGCGGAGCACGTCAGGGGTGGCAGGGTCGGCGACGAGGACGGCGATGTCCTCGCGGGCCGCAAGGATCTTCGCCTCCTCCCATCCCGCGCGCAGCAGGTATCGCCCGAGCGGCGTGACGACCAACAGTAGCACGCCGAGCAGGAGGAGTCCGCCGAGAATCCGCAAGACCAAGCGTCGCATTGCCTGTAGTTAGCGACTGCGCGTCGCGCTCGCCAGAACTTCCGGCCGGGACTAATCTTCGGACGTGTCCTTCGTCCACCTGCACTGCCACTCCGAGTACTCGCTCCTCGACGGCGCGAACCGGATTGATGACCTGATCCGCCGGGCGCAGGAGTTCGAGCAGCCCGCGCTGGCGATCACGGACCACGGCAACCTGCACGCCGCGTGGGAGTTCCAGGAGAAGGCGGCGAAGGCCGGCATCAAGCCCATCCTCGGGATGGAGGCCTACGTCGCCCCCGGCGACCGCCGCCAGAAGACGCGCGCCACGGCCGGCGAGAAGAACTATTTCCACCTCGTGCTACTCGCCCGCGACCTCCAGGGCTACCGCAACCTCGTCAAGCTCTCCTCGCTGGCGTACACCGAGGGCTTTTACGGCAAGCCGCGCGTGGACCGCGAGCTGCTGGCCCGCTACAGCGAAGGCCTCATCGTCTCGTCGGCGTGTATGGCCGGCGAAGTCGCGCGGCACCTGCTCGAGGAGCGCTACGACGAGGCCAAGGCCGTCGCCGCGTGGTACGCCGAGGTCTTCAAGGATCGCTACTACCTCGAAGTGCAGGCGCACGAGGCGGGCGAGCAGCAGAAGCTCAATGAACGGATCTTCAAGCTCGCCGGCGAGCTCTCACTCCCGGTAGTCGCCACGAACGACGCGCACTTCCTCAAGAGCGACGACCACGCCGCGCACGACGTGCTGCTGTGCATCGGGCTCAAGAAGGACCGGCTCGACGCCGACCGGATGCGCTACGACCGCGGGCTTTACTTCAAGAGCGCCCCCGAAGTGGCGGCGCATTTCCCCAAGCGGCCCGACGTCCTCGAGAACACGCTTCGGATCGCCGACGAGGTCGCGGTCAGGTTCGAGAAGAAGTACTACGTGCCGTCGTTCCCGCTGCCGCAGGGCGTCGCGAGCGAAAACGAGCTGCTTGTGCGCATCGCCACCGACGGCGCCAAGTCGCGCTACGGCGATCCGCTCCCCGCCGACGTGAAGGAGCGGCTCGACTACGAACTCGGCGTCATCACCAAGACAGGGTACGCCGGCTACTTCCTCATCACCGCGGACTTCATCAAGGCCGCGCGCGACCGTGGCATCCCCGTGGGCCCCGGCCGCGGCTCCGCCGCCGGCTCGCTCGTGGCCTACGCCACCGGCATCACCAACGTCTGCCCGCTCAAGTTCGACCTGCTGTTCGAGCGCTTTCTGAACCCAGAGCGCGTCTCGATGCCCGACATCGACGTGGACTTCTGCGAGGAGCGCCGCAGCGAGGTCATCGAGTACGTCCGGGACAAGTACGGTCGGCAGTCGGTGGGTCAGATCATCACCTTCGGAACACTCAAGTCGCGCGCCTGCATCAAGGACGTCGGCCGCGTCCTCGGCTTCACGCCGGCCGAGACCGACGCCATCGCCAAGCTGATCCCCAACGCGCCCAACTTCTCGCTGACCGTCAAGGAAGCGATCGAGCAGGTGCCCGACGTCGCGCGGCTCTACGATCAGGACGAGCGCCACCAGCAGCTCTTCGACTTTGCCATCGCGCTCGAAGGGCTCTCACGGCACGCCGGCGTGCACGCGGCCGGCATCGTCATCGCACCCGGACCGCTCGACGAGTACATCCCCGTGTGCACGCAGGAGTCCAAGGGCTCCGGCTCCGACGGCGACGAACGTGTGGTCGTCACGCAGTACGATATGGTCGCGCTCGAGAAGGCCGGGATGCTCAAGATGGACTTCCTCGGCCTCACGACGCTGACTATCCTCACCGACGCGGTGCGCGCCATCAAGGACCGGCGCAACGTCGCGATCGACCTCGACGCGTTGCCGCTCGACGACGAGGCCACGTACCGTCAGCTCCGCGCCGGCCGCACGGCGGGCGTGTTCCAGTTTGAGTCGCCGCTGGCCACCGATATGGTCCGCGCGATGCGCGCCGACCGCTTCGACGACCTCGTCGCCTCCAACGCACTGATGCGCCCCGGCCCGCTCGACGCCGGAATGCACAAGGTCTATCAGCGCCGGAAGCGCGGCGAAGAGCCGGTCAGCTACCAGCTCCCGGAACTCGAGGAGATCCTCGCGCCCACCTACGGCGTCATCACCTATCAGGAACAGGTGATGCGCATCGCGCAGCGGCTCGCGGGCATCTCGCTCGCCGAAGCCGACGTGCTCCGTAAGGCGGTGGGCAAGAAGGACGCCGACCTCATCAAGAAGGAGCTCGGCAAGTTCTCCGAGAAGGCCATCGCCAACGGCTTCCCGCCCAAGGTCATCGAGGAGATCGCCGCGCAGATCGAGACCTTCGGCCGCTACGGCTTCAACAAGTCGCACTCGGTCGCGTACTCGATCCTCTCGTACCACACTGCGTACCTCAAGACGCACTTCTCGCCCGAGTTTATGGCGGCCGTGCTCTCGGCGAGCATCGGCGACACGGACGCGGTCGTGAAGTACATCAACGAGTCCCGCGACTTGGGCCTTGAGATCCTCCCACCCGACGTCAACGAGTCGGGCTGGAAGTTCACCGTCGTCAGCGACACGCGTATTCGCTTCGGGCTCGGCGCCATCCGCAACGTGGGGCACACGGCGGCCGAGAGCATCATTAAGGCGCGCAGCGAGAAGCCCTTTACGTCGCTCTATGATCTCTGCGAGCGCGTGGACCTGCGCGTGTGCAACAAGCGCGTCTTCGAGGCGCTCATCCACGCGGGGGCGCTCGACTCGCTGCCGGGGCACCGCGCCGCCTACCTCGCCGCGCTCGACGGGGCGATGCAGCACGCCTCGCTCGCACAGGCGGAGATCGCCACCGGCCAGGGGTCACTCTTCGGCGAGCTCGGCGGCGATCCGCAGGAAGCGGCCGCGCCACTCCAGCCCACGCTGCCAAGCGTGAAGGAGTTCTCGGAGTCGGAGCGCCTCACGCACGAGAAGGCCATTCTCGGCTTCTACATCTCCGGACATCCGCTCGAACCGTTCCGCGCCGAGTGTGAGCTGCTGGCCACGCACACGGTCGCGCAACTCGGCACCTGGACGCCGGAGCCGATGGCGATCGCCGGCGTCATCACAGCGGTCAAGCGCCAGATCTCCAAGAAGTCGGGCAACGAGTTCGCGCGCTTGACGGTCGAGGACTTCGCGGGCTCCGCCGAGCTGCTCGTGTTCCCGGAGGCCTGGGCGGCAATGGCTGACCGTGTCCAGACCGACGTGCCGGTGCTCATCAAGGGCGGCTACTCCCGCCGCGATGCGGACGCCGAGGTCCCCACGTTCATTGTCGAGAACATCACGCGGCTCGCCGAACTCCGTGCCACAGGCCAGTTTGCGGTCTCGCTCGACCTCGACGCCGCCGCCGGCCTGCCCGCCGAGGTGATGCGCGATATCCGGGCCGTGGCCGAGGCCCATCCCGGTTCCGCCCCGTTGGAGCTACGTTGGAAGGGTCCAGATGGGAGCCCGGCCCGGTTGCGGTCGAGCTCCCTGAAGTTGTCCACCGCCGGTCCCGCGCTCCTGGAGCTCCGCTCCCTGCTCGGGCCCGAGCGGGTGCGCCTCGTCCGCGGGAGCTAGGGTATGGGCACGTCGGCACTCGAATTCGAAAAGCCGCTCGTCGAACTCGAAAAACAGATCGAAGAAGTCCGGAAGGTCGCCGAGTCGCAGAAGCTCGACGTCTCGGAGCAGATCGCCCCGCTCCAGCAGCGGCTCGGCGAGATGCGTCGCGACATCTACAAGAACCTCTCGCCGCTGCAGCGCGTGCAGGTGGCGCGTTCGTCGCGCCGGCCGTTCACTCTCGACTACCTGCGCCTGGCGTTCACGGATTTCATCGAACTGCACGGCGATCGAGCCTTCCGTGACGATCCATCCATCGTCGGCGGCTGGGCGCGCCTCGAGGGCGAGACGGTGATGGTCATCGGCCACCAGCGTGGCCGCGACACCAAGGAGAACCTGCACCGCAACTTCGGGATGCCGCACCCGGAGGGCTACCGCAAGGCGCTGCGCCTGATGAAGCTGGCCGAGAAGTTCCACGTGCCGGTCATCACGATGATTGACACGCCCGGCGCCTGGGCCGGCCTCGGCGCGGAGGAGCGCGGCCAGTCCGAAGCCATCGCGCGCAACCTCCTCGAGATGAGTCAGCTCACCGTGCCAATCGTCGCCATCGTGATTGGCGAAGGCGGCTCCGGCGGCGCACTCGCGCTCGGCGTGGCCGATCGCATCCTGATGCTCGAGAACTCCGTGTACTCGGTGATCACCGTCGAGGGTTGCGCGGCGATTCTCTGGAAGGACGGCAAGAGCCCGGAGATGCGCGAGAAGGCCGCGGCCTCGCTCAAGATCACCGCCGACGACCTCATCGCGCTCAAGGTCGTGGACGAGGTGATTCCCGAGCCGCCCGGTGGCGCGCACGCCAACCACGAGGTCACGGCGCAGGCCGTGCGCGAGGCCATCATCAAGCAGCTCGAGGAACTGCGCGGGCTCAAGCCCGACAAGCTCCTGCGCCGCCGCCGCGAGAAGTTCCTCAAGATGGGTGCCTTCACCGAGTGACCGAGACCGCCGTCGCGACGCAGCTGGTCGAGGTCGAGTTCAAGGGCAATCGGCGCGTCTTCTTCCAGTGGCAGGGTGAGGAACCCCTGCGGCCGAAGGCCGCCGTCATCGTCCAGGTGGACCGCGGCGAAGATCTCGGCCGCGTCTACGCCACCGGCGAACTCGCCGAGAAGCGTAAGGCCGGCACCACGCACGGCAAGGCATCGCCGGCGGAACTGCCGCGCGTCGTGCGCCTCGCCACGCCCAACGAAGTGGACCGCGCCGTACGCCTCCGCGCCGACGAGCACGCCGTTCGCAAGGCGGCGATCGAGTTTGCCCGCGAGCTCAAGCTGGATCTCAAGATCAGCGACACCGAGTGGCAGTGGGACCGGCGCAAGCTCACCTGTTTCTTCACCGCCGAGGAGCGCGTGGACTTCCGCGAGCTCGTGCGTCGGCTCGAGCGTCGCTTCTCGACGCGCGTGCATATGTGGCACATCGGCGTGCGCGACGAAGCCCGCCGCCTCGACGGCATCGGTCGCTGCGGCCGCCAGTTCTGCTCGAGCTCCTGGCTCCCCGAGCTGCGGCCCGTCAAATCGAGCACCGCGAAGGACCAGCGGCTCTCCACGCTCAACCCCTCGCAGATCTCCGGCACCTGCGGCCGGCTGATGTGCTGCCTGCGCCACGAGCACGAGTTCTACGTGCAGCAGCGCAAGCGCTTCCCCAAGGAAGGCAAGGTCATCGTGACGGCGGTCGGCGAGGAGAAGGTCGTGAGCAACGACATCTTCCGCGACCTCGTCACGCTGCGCACGGCCGAGGGCGAGTGGCGCACGATTCCGCTCGCGCAGCTCCGCAAGGAAACGGCTCCCGGCACCGTGCCGGACGAGGCGGAGGCGCTCGCCACCTCCGGCGCGCTCGTGACCATTCAGCGCGCCGACGCCGACCTCGACGACGAGCCCGACAGCGCCGACGATGAGCTTGAGGAAGGCGACTCCGGCCCAAGCGCCGAATCCGAGTCCGAGGCGGATTCTGGCTCGCCACGCGAGGGCGGCGACGTCCCCGGATCCAGTCCGGAGGCCCGCGACGGCGAGCGACGCAAGCGTCGGCGGCGCGGGCGCCGCGGCGGTCGACGCGGGCGCGGCCCCAACGGCAACGGGTGACGATGGCACGCTTCTACCTCACCACCGCCATCGACTACGCCAACGGCGAGCCGCACCTGGGCCACGCCCTCGAAAAGATCGGGGCCGACGCCATTTGCCGCTTCCACCGCCAGTTGGGCGAGGACGTCTGGTTCCTCATCGGAATGGACGAGCACGGCCAGAAGGTTGCGCAGACCGCCGAGAAGGCCGGCCTCGCCCCGCGCGAGTTCGTGGACCGCATCGCGGACCACTTCACGGCGATGTGGCAGCGACTGGGGCTGTCGCACGATCAGTTTATGCGCACGTCCGCGGCCGAGCACCACGCCGCGGTTACGCGTCTGCTCGAGCAGATCTTCGCCACCTCACCCGACGACTTCTACGAGCGCACCTACACCGGGATGTACTGCGTCGGCTGCGAGAGCTTCAAGCAGGACGCCGACGTCGTGGACGGCAAGTGCGCGCTGCATCCCACGCGCACGCTCGAGGAAGTCACCGAGCGCAACTGGTTCTTCCGCCTCTCGCGCTACACGGAGCGGCTGAAGGCCCACCTGCACGCACATCCGGATTTCTGTCAGCCGGAATCACGTCGCAACGAGATCCTCGCCCTGCTCGACGCGGGGCTCGAGGACATCTCCGCGAGCCGGTCGCGCTTTGACTGGGGCGTGCCCTTCCCGCGCCCGCTGTCCACGGGCGAGCGGCAGACCACCTACGTGTGGTTTGACGCGCTGCCAAACTACTGGACCGCACAGTACTTCCCAGGCTCGAAGGCGAGTTGGCCCGCCAGCGTGCACGTCATCGGAAAGGACATCACGCGCTTCCACGTCGTGATCTGGCCCGCGATGTTGATGTCCGCCGGCATCCCGCTGCCGGAACGCGTGTGGGCGCACGGCTTCATCTCGCTCGGCGGTGAACGCTTCTCCAAGAGCGCGGGCGTCAAGCTCGAGCTGAAGGATGCGGTGGACCGCTTTGGCGCCGATGCCTTCCGCTACTACCTGTTGCGCGAGATTCCCTTCGACGGCGACGGGTCGTTCTCGTGGGAGCGGTTCGAGGCCGTCTACACGGCCGAACTCGCCAACGGCCTCGGCAATCTCGCCAGCCGGACGATCGCGATGATCGAGAAGTACTGCGATGGCGTGGTGCCGGCTGGCGAGCACGTGGCGTCGGACGCGGCGGACCTCGCGGACTACGCCGCGGCGCGGTCCGCGCTCGACGGCTCGCGCGGATTTCTCATCCACGAGGCGCTAGAGGCGATCTTCCGGACCGTCACCCGCGCCAACCTCGCCATCCAGGAATCCAAGCCGTGGGTGCTGGCCAAGGATGCCGCGCAACGCCCGGAGCTGGAGCGCGTGCTCGCGGCTCTGGCGCGCCAGTTGGCTCGGCAGGCGGTCTACCTCGCCCCCTTTATGCCCGGCAGGGCCCAAGCCCTATGGGAGGCCGTCGGCGGGCAGGGGGACGTCACCCGCGTGCGATTCGACGTTGCCGACGCCCTGGATTGCCACGGGTGGCGCGTCTCCAAGGGGGAGGGGCTCTTCCCCAGGCCGGAGCCCCCCAAGGCCGCTTAGGGCGCCCGTCCCCCCAGCGTCCCAGCGGGGGTTTCCGCCCCCCTCCTCCAGCCGGTTTTTGCTAGATTTCGGGGATGCCTGCCCGCCGTCGCTGGACCGTCGTCTTCGTCCCCCCGCGCAACGAACCCGCCAAGAGCGTTGAGCTCCCTGGCTGGGCGTTTCGTGCGCTTGCGTGGACCGGTGTCGGGACGGTGGTGCTCGTCGGCTGGGCGGTGACGATTCTCTTCACCCCCTGGGGCACGCCCGGCGCGCGGCTCGTGGCCAAGCAGAATGCCGCGCTCCAACAGGACATCGCCGCCATCGAACAACGGTTTCGAGTCCTCGACGACACGCTGCGTACGATCGCCGAGCGCGAGACCCAGCTGCGGATGCTCGCCGGCCTCCCAACCGAGGTCTCGCCCATCCGCGACACCAGCGCCGAGGCCCAAGAACTCGTCGTCGCCACCGCAGGCGCGACCGAACTGCCTAGCGCCGAGCCCTCCGTCGCCCCCACGCGGCGGCGTCCGTTCCTCGGCCGCCTCGGTTGGAGTGCCCGGCCGGACATCGAGGGCCTCATCTCCCGCGCGGCGCTGCTCGCCAATGGCCTGCGCGACGTGAGCGATACGCTCGAGCGCAACTTCCAGCGGTTCGCCAGCACGCCGAGCATTATGCCCACGGCGGGGTGGCTCTCCAGCCAGTTCACGCAGAGTCGCTTCCATCCGATCTTGCACGAGAATCGTCCGCACGAAGGCATTGACGTCACCGCGCCCACGGGGACGCCGATCGTCGCGCCCGCCGCGGGCCGGGTGGTCTACGCCGACAGCGACAAGGGCTACGGCCTCGTCGTCGAGATCGACCACGGCAACGGCATCCGCACGCGATTCGCCCACTGCTCTCGCCTCGCCGTGCGCGTCGGACAGCAGGTGACCCGTAACCAACTGAT
>CAYPYY010000013.1:11510-12876 GCA_964414995.1 uncultured Gemmatimonas sp. | reverse complement strand
GCCCCGGTGACCTTCGCCGTGAGCACCGCCGGGAACCGCCGGATGTAGGCGTTGTAGTCGCGGACGGCGCTGTTGTAGTCGGTCCGCGCCACCGCAATGCGGTTCTCCGTGCCTGTGAGCTCGTCCTGCAGACGCAGGAAGTTCTGGTCGCTCTTCAGCTGCGGGTAGTTCTCGCTGATGGCCAAGAGACGCGAGAGTGCCCCGCTCATCGCGCGGTCGGCCTCCGCCATCTGGGCCACATCGCCGGTGCCCACGGCACCAGCGAGTCGCGAGCGCGCCTCCGCCACCTGTGTGAAGATGGCTTCTTCCTGCGCCGCGTAGCCCTTCACCGTCTCCACGAGATTCGGCACCAGGTCGGCGCGGCGCTTCAGCATCACCTCGATCTGCTGGCGCGCTGCCGCGGCGTTCTCGTCCATCGTCTGAATCGTGTTGTAGCCGCAGGCCGACAGCAGCAGCGGCAGCACGAGCAACATCACCTTCCGCATTCCTTCGCTCCCGTGAGTGGGTCTGGTTGAAGATACGTCGCCGGAGGCCCCGCCCGTCAATCCACGGCCGGCGCGTCCGGATGCAACTGCGCGTCCACGAAGGCGACGAGGCGCTTCAGGCCGTCGTGATAGCCGGTCAGGATTCCGTCCACTGCAGCAGGCGCCAGCGGCGTCGCGCCCGGGGCGTGTGCCGCGACTGCCTGGAATGGCGCCGCATCGAATCCGGCGATGCGCGCCGCCGCCGCGGCGAGGGCCGAATCGTCGCCGGGCACCGCGGCTCCGCTCAGTCGCAGCACGGCCCGCAGCAGCGCGAAGACCGTCCCCTTGGTCGCCCGCAGGAGCTCTGCCTCGTGCGCGCGGTTGCCCGCGCAGGCAAGAATGCCTTGGCGCAGGTGAATGAGCGCCCCCATCGCCTCGTATTCGAGCTGCCGGCGAAGGTCGTCCGCCGCGGCAGTTGGCGAGGTCGGGAGCGCGCCGGCGAGCACCTCGTGGCGGGCCGCGATGTCCGCGTGCTCGATCGCGAATACGTCGCGGCTCGACCGCCACTCCGACTCGGTCAGGATGAGCGGCGCCCGCTCTCCTTGCGCCTGCCAGGTGCCGACGTCTGCGGCCGCACGGCGCAGCGCCTCGGGTCGCAAGGTCTTCAAGATCACCAGGAGATTCCGCGCGCCGCGGGGCGCGTCGTCGCCGCGTCCGACCGCGGACCCGTACAGCACTACCGCGCCCAGATCCGCGCCGAACGCCGTCGCAAGCCGCGCGGTGAACTCCTTGAGCGTCACTGTCGCCATTCAGAACCTCCCTCCCGACCCGCCGCCAGAGAACCCGCCGCCGCCACCGAAGCCGCCGAACCCGCCACCGCCGAACCCGCCACCGCCGAATCC
>CAYPYY010000013.1:0-11410 GCA_964414995.1 uncultured Gemmatimonas sp. | reverse complement strand
AAGCCACCGCCGCCAAGAGGGAACGGAAGCACCGTGATGCCGCGGCGCCGCCGTCCACCGCGGCCGCCGCCACCACCACTCAACAGCGACATCAGGATCAGAAACGCAATCAGGATGACGATGGGCGGAATGCCACGCTCCCGTTGCTGGCGCTTCGGCACCAGGGCCGAGTCGAGCGCGAAGCCGAACTCCGCGGCGTACCGCTCGGCGAGGCGCGCCGTGATCAGTTCCAGGCCCGCTCCGTAGTCGCCACGCGCGAGCAGTGGTGTGGCCTCGCGCCGAATGTCGCCCGCCACGGCGTCCGGAATGAACCCCTCGGCACCCTGCCCCACGCTGATGGCAATCTGGCCGCTGCCATCGCGGGCGGTCTCGCGCGGGACCAGCAGCACAACCACGCCCGCGTTACGCGCACGGTCGCCGATGCTCGCCTTGGCACCCACGCCCCAGCTGCGGCCGATCTGCAGCGCCACGTCCAAGGCCTCTCGGCCCCCAAGATCAGGGAGCGTGACGACGGCTATCTCGCCCTGGGATCCCGCCTGCACACGTTCGATGAGCGTTCGGATGCGCGCCGACTGGTCCGGGCGAATGACGCCGGCGATGTCGTTGACGAATCCGGTGGGCACCGGGGGAAACAGGGACTCCTGCGCTGGCAGGGCCCCGAGCGGCGCCACCAGCGCCACCAAGAGCCAACGAAGTCGCATCAGTCCGGACGCCGGCGGTCTTGGCTGCGGGACGTGTACAGCATCACCACGCCGTGCTGCGCCCGATTCCCGTACGTCGTGAGCGCCTCGGTGGGCCCGATGACGGCAATGAACTCGATGTCGCGCACGTTGATCTGGTGGAACGACACCTGGCCGAAATAGACATCGTCAATGAACACCGTCATACAGCCATTCGTGATGAGACTGCGAATGCAGGTCTGCGTGATCATTGCGTTCCGCATCCCGAGCGAGCGCAGCAGCTGGTCGAGCGTGAGTGCCGCTTCGCGTTGCACGCGTACGCGCTCCGGCGGGAACAGCCGCCACCCGCGCGACCGCGCATTCTCCAGCCGCTCGGCGATGTAGGGACTGCGGTCAGACGTGACGCGACGTTCCTCGATCACCGCCGGCGCTTCGTCGACGATAAGGTCGAGGTCCACGGTATCGCGGCCGGCGAACTTGAGCGGATCCGTGAGCGTCGGCTCGATACCGATGCGGCGGATGCGAATGCGAAACTCGCCGGGGGTGGCAAAGCGCAGGACGAACTGCCCTGCCGAATCCGAGCGCGCCGAGGCAATCACCCGCCGCAGCGAGTCCAGCGCCTCGACGCTGGCCTCGGGCATCGGCGTGCGCGACTCCGCGCTGATGATGCGCCCGCGCAGGACCTGGGCCGACAATGCGGCCGGGGCCAGCAGGGTGAGCAACACGAAGGCGACGCGGGACTTCACAGGGCTAAAAATACACCGCGCGGGCCCTCGAGGACGAGGACCCGCGCGGCGGACGTGCTGGACCGCTTGCGAACCGGGCTTAGGCGTCCGGAACGGTGCGCGGCGGCTGCTTGTCGATCACGATCGCAATGGCCGGGGCCGTGAAGGCCGCCGTCTGCGGAGCCGCCGAACCCGCCACCGAGCGCGGGAAGTGGAAGGCGGACATCTGCGAACCGGCAATGTTGAAGCCACCGACCGGGTCGGCGGTTGTGTTGCCGGCTACGCCGGCGAACGGCGTGGCGCTGGCGCGGGAGGTGGCCACGCCGGCATCCGTGGTGTGAACGGTGAACGTGCCCGTGGCGCGGGCCAGGTAGGCCATTCCGACGCCCGGCGCGACGTTCGTCGCGGCAGTCGTGCCCGGGGCAGCGCCCACGTGCACGTCCTGGTTCGGCTCACCCACCATCAGGTTGACCGAGCGCCAGTGGATGCCCGTGTTCTGCGCCGGACGGGTCTCCTCGATCAGCACGAGCCGCTGGCCCAGCTGGCCCGCGCCCGGGTTCCGGAAGCCCATATGGGCGATCGTGTAGTACGTGTTGGCCGTCAGGGTGAGCGTGGTGTCAACCAGCGCGACCTTCGTCGAATCGATGTTCGACGAGTTGAGGAACACCTTGATCCGGCGGCTTCCGGCGCGAGCGCCCTGGAAGATGCCGATGGTGCGGAACGTCGAGTTCGCGTACGACGGCGAGTACTCCACCGCGTCAATGAACTTGAAGTCCAGTGGGCCCGCATTCGGCACGGCGTGCACGTAGCGGATGTAGGCCAGCGGCGGGCGCGTCACGTTCGTGACGGTGCCTTCTTCATCGCAGGCGCCGGCGAACACGAGTGCAGCCAGTGGCAGGTAACGGAGGAATCGCATGAAGGGCTCCGAAAGGAATACTTAGAGAGAAGCGGGCCAGAGGCCCACGTGGCTAATAGCGAATGGTCTCACCGGGATTTCCGGTACCACCACCCTCGACGGAGGTGCCTCCGCCGAAGATGCTGCGGGTAAGGACGAAGAAAGTGACGCCCCCGGCGACAGCAGCCAGCGCAACGACGCTGCGCTGCTTATCGAGGTTGCGACGCTGCAGGAGCTCCACCGCACTCGCCGGGATGTCGACCTCTTCACCTGACCAGGTGGAGACCTCGTCCCGAATGTTGGCGATACGGTAGACCTTCACCGTCCAGCCGTTGGCGTCCTGACGGACGATACGGCCTTCCACAGTCTCGACACCGGGACCGAGTGCCCGTGTGAGCTGCACACGGCCCGCATCACTGATGCGGAACTCCGCGTTCTGCTCCACGAGCGGCTCGGTCATCGGCACCGCCGAGTACGAGTAGCACCCGGTGGACGCCATCACCGCGAGACCAACCACCAGCACGCGCACTCGACGGGCGACCGAGACGGTCGCCGCGCCCAAGCGCGCCTGCAGGTGGGAGGCCTCGCGCGTGATCACGTCTTAGAACCCGTACGTACCGGTGGCAGCACCCGGGCGCGTGCCCGTCTGCGGCATATTGTAGTACGGCTTGTTGCGCGTATCGAGCTCCTGGAACGGAACCGGCCACTCCAGCGCCGTGCCCGACACCAAGTCGCCCCAGCCACGCGAATCAATGAACCACTGCATATAGCCCGTCAGCTGGGTTTCCATCCGCTTCTCATACTTCATTGCCTCGAGCAGGCTGCCGCAGTTGCCATTCGGCAGACGCGGCACGCAGGCACCGGCGCCCGGTGCTACGCCCGCCGGATCCGTGAACGCCGGGAGGCCGTTCGCGGTACGCGAGGCATTGACGAGGTTCATCGCCGTCGTCGGGTTGTTCTGCGCGCCCGGACGGAGGCGGGCCTCCGCCTCGAGCATCCGGATCTCCTGCACCGACATAAAGACGTACGTGCCGACACCGTTGGCGTTCGCAATCGCCCACCAGCGGCGATGGTCGTACATCGATGTGCCCCACGGATTCGAATTGTCCGGCTGATCCTGGCCCGGATCGCGGTTGGCGATGTAGCGGCCAGCCGTCAGCGGGAGCGCCGAGTTCGCGACCTGCGCCGAGCGCGTTGTGCCCGCCGGCCAGCGCGTGTCCGGCGTCAGGACGAGGACGTTCATTCCAACCCGGCTGGTGTACGGGAGCGCAATCCAAGCCTGATACGCACCCGACGTGTCAGCCATACCGTTGTACATCAGCGAGATCTGGTGCCACGACGCCGACGTTTGGAACGTGCTGGCATCAAGCCCCGACGACCACCCAGTCGACGGATTCAGCGCGATGGTGTGATGCGCCGTGATGCCCGCGGCAGCGTCCGCGGCAACGGCAGCCCAGTCAACTGCGTCGCGTTCGGCCGGCGTACGCGCGACACCCGCACGCAGCTTCGCCTTGTACGAGCGGGCAAGACGGATGAAATCCGCTCCGGTTAGCGCAGTGCCTCCCGTCCACTCCGCCGGAATGGTGACTTCTGCCGAGCCGGCAACCGGTGTGATGATTGCGATGGCGGTATCGAGCACCCGCAGGGCCTCGACCATAGCCGCCGCCGAGGAAATCAGCTCCGGAATGGCTGTGCTCGGAGTGGCTGGCGTCGCCACCGCGATCGAATCGTGGCCCAGGGCCAGTGTGCCGATCGCAATGCCGTTCACGAACCACGCGAAGGCGCGCGCGCGCAGATCCCGGTTCACCGTGCCCAACGTCTGGCTCCTGCCGCGATACGTATCGACGGCCTGCGACAGCGTGGCCGCGCTCCGCATCAGACGCGACAGACTCGAGAAGTTGACGTTGTTGCCGGTCGCCACCTGATTTCCCGGCAGGTTGTTGATGAACACCCGCGGGATTCCGGCACGCAGCGCCATTCCAAAATTGGCGACCTGGCCGTAGCTCTCGAGCGCCATCACTTTCGACTGCGAGTTCAGGCCTTCCGCCGAACCTTGCGTGGACTGATGGTACGTGCGGTAGAGCGTCGAGATGACGCCCTCCACACCCGCCGGAACCGCGTACGTCCGGGGAATGTCCGGGTTGTTCAGGTTTTCAACCTGGAGGTTGTCCTCGCAGGCCGTCAGTCCGCCGACGGCCAGCGCGAGCACCCCGAGGTTGCGAATCATCGATCGCATTGGTGATAAACTCCTCAAAAGTTGGGGGCCCGTGGCGGGTGACCGATTACCTGGCCACCCGTCACGAGGCGGCCGTCAGAAGCCGACGTTGAACTGCAGGGTGAAGGTGCGGAGGTTCGGGAAGTTGAACGCATCGGCCGCGTTCAAGATACCGGAGCCGTTCTGCCCGCCGTTCACGCCGGTCTCCGGGTCGAAGCCCGAGTAGTCCGACCACGTCAGCAGGTTGCGACCCACGAGGCTCACCGTCCAGTCGCCGTAGCGGCCGAGGCGGCCGACGCGGTAACCGATCGAGAGTTCGCGGAGCTTCACGAACGAGGCGTCCTCAACCGTCAGGTTGTTGGGGCCAAGGAAGTCGTACAGGCCGCCGATGCCCTGCGAGTTGTCGGGCGGCTGCGTACGCCAGTAGTAACCGATCGGCTTGGCCGTCTCGACCGTCTTGCCAATCTGGTCGATGTCGCCGTTCATAAAGTCGCCGTAGTTCCACTGACGGACGAGGTTGAACACGTTGCGGCCCTGCACTGCGTCGAAGAGCACGTACGCCGTGAACTTGTTGAAGGCGAAGTTGTGGCCCATCGACCAGCGCATATCCGGGATCGCCGAGCCGAGCTCGACCGTCTCACCCGCGCCCGTCGCGCTGCGCTTGATGATCGGCTGGCCCCAGAAGCCCTGCACGCCCCACGGGTTGTCCGTCGACGGATTGACGGCATTCCGCAGGTTCTTGGTGATCCCCTCACGCCAGGTGTTGCCCTGGCCGACCCAGACGACGTAGCCGTCGTCGTTGATCTGCCACTCACGACCAGCGCCGCAGCGCGCCTGGAAGGTCGCCGGGAGGTCAAGGCAGTTGCGGACGAACTGACGGCCGTACATCACGCCGTAGCTGTTGCCCGCGGCAATGCGGAACATCGACTCCGTCCCCTGGGCGTTGGCGGCGCTCACGAAGTACGGCCGCACATCCAGCTGCGTAATCTTGGACTGCGGCTGGTCAAAGGCCATACGGGCCGTCCAGGTCAGTCCGCGCCAGCCCTCGAGGATCGGCACGTTGATGGCGCCCTCGATGATCTTGTTCTCGAGCGTACCGGCGTTCCGCCACTGGTTCAGGAAGCCAGCAGCCGCCGGCACCGGAACCTGAAGGATCTGGTTGTCCGCCACCGCATTGATGTAGGAGAACTCGATGCCGAAGCGGTTGAAAAGTTCGGCGTCGAAGCCGATGTCCGTCTCCGTAATCACTTCGGGACCCAGCAGCGGGTTTCCGAGGTTGGCATTCGTCAGCGTGCCGCCCGCGCCAATCGTCAGCGTCTCATACTGGGCGGAGAACTGCGGACGGTTGCCAGCGGTACCCACCGCCGCACGCAGCTTGAGCTCGTTGACGATGTCCTTCGCAAACCACCACGTCTCTTCCGACGGACGGTACAGAACCGATCCGCGCGTGTACGTCTGCCAGCGGTTGTCCGAGCCGAACACCGAGGCGCCGTCACGACGGACCAAGCCGTCGAAGATGAGCTTGCCCTTGTAGTCAAGGCGGCCGGTGAGGAAGATGCCGATCTGCGCGAGACGCGACTGCGACGAGCCCACGGACTGATTCAGCGTCGCCGCCGACAGCGTGTTCAGGCCGGCGAGTACCAAATTCGAACCAAAGAGGTCATCCCGCTTGAAGTCCTGCTGCTCGTAGAGGTAGCGCAGCGTGACCGAGCCGTTCAGGTCCTGCGTCAGCTGGCGGCGCATCGTCACGTTCAGCGACGTGTTGTACGAAATCGCATACTCGTTCGCACGGCTCATATTGCCGAGCGGCTGCGTGATGTTCTGCACCGAGGTTCGGAAGCCCTTGTCGCGGAGGAACTCGCCCCAGTATGTGGCGTAGTCGTAGCCGAAGTTCCACTCGGCGTCCGCCCACGTGACCGGGCGATACTTCACCGCGATCGAGCCGAGGAAGCGTGAGTTGTCGTCGGTCTGACGGGCGCCGATCGCCTCAACCACCGGGTTGTAGTTCTGGTTGCCCTGCACCAGCGGGTTGTGCCGCGGGTTATAGCGACCCTGCGAGTCGCGGGCCAGGATGTTCGTGAAGGCCGGCGTACGCGAGAGGCCGAACCACACGCGGTTGTTGCTCGCGACGAAGTTGCCGCCGTCCGCCTGGGACTTCGAGAAGGCGGCCGTGCCGCTCACCGTCCAGGCCTCGCCCAGCTGCTGGTCCGTGTTGATGCGGAACGCGTTCCGGACGTAGCCGTCGAGGAACCGCACCGAGCCCTGCTGGGTGAGATTCGACAGCGAGGCGTACACGTTGGCCGACTGGATGCGGCCCTGCATCGAGACGTTCGTGTTCACGAACTGACCGCCAGTGAGCAGTTGCTCGACCGGCTCGTAGGTCCGCGGGAACGCGGTCGCCTGATAGTTGTGCCGCAGCATCGTCGGCGACGGAGCCGAGGAGATGCCGATGTCGCCGATGAACGTGCGGGTGGCGAGCGTCAGGTCGTCCGGGATGTCGTTGACGCGACGGATTTCCTGCTCCATCGTCGTCGTCCACGTGCAGCTCGGCTGGCCTGCCGTGCCGACCACGGCCACGCAGTAGCGGGTGTAGGTCTCGTCCATCGTCAGCGCCGTGGCGCGCGCGAGGTTGTACTCACGCTCGATGTCCGACTGACCGTATTCGGTCGAGACGTTGAAGCGGATACCGTCGTTCGAGGCGCCGCGACCACGCTTCGTGGTGATCTGGATGACGCCGTTGCCGGCGCGCGACCCGTAGAGCGAGGCGGCGGCCGCACCCTTCACGACCTCGACCGACTCGATGTCCTGCGGGTTCACGTCCGAGATGCCGCCGTTGAAGATGATGCCGTCCACAATGACGAGCGGGCCCTGACCACGGCCCGAGGCGTTGATGGACAGCGGTGCGCGGAGCAGGATCTGCGGGTCCGCGCCCGGGCGGCCGGTGGACGACGTGATCTGCACGCCGGCGACCTTGCCCTGCAGCTGGGCGAACGCATTGGCGCCCGGCACCGGCATATCCGCCGCGGTGACCGTGGCGACCGTGAACGGCACCTTGGTCTTCTCAGTGCCTTCCGCCACGCCGGTCACGACGACCTGGCTGAGGCGGTTCACGTCAGCGCGCAGCTGGAAGTCGTGCGTCTGCGAGCCTTCCGTAATCGTGATCGACTTTGTCTGCGGGGCGTACCCGAAGAGACGCGCCCGCAACACCACCTGCTGGCCGCGCACCCGCGCCCCAGGAATGGTGATGGTGTAACGGCCATCCTCGCCCGTTCCCACCTGGATCGCGAGCGCCTCAACGCCGACGCCTGCCCCGAAGAGGGGCTGCCCGGCCTCGTTCGTGACCCGCCCAGTGATCGTCGCCGCGCCTTGCGCAGCAACGAGCTGGGGTGATCCGACCGAGAGGAGCACCGCGAGGATGGAGGCCCCAAGCCTCCGCATCCCGACTCGTTCCAGCATGTGCATACCTCGTGAAGGGGGTTCTACCACCGACGATCACGCTCTCGTCACGTGCCGTCGCCCAGCAACGAACCGTACTCGCTGCGAGCGAAGCACGGGCACAACACCAACTGCCCCTCCCGAGGGGAGGGGGGAACCGAAGGCGTGTTAGGGTAACCCCGTATTAACAGTGGCGCAACCCTAACGTACCGAAGCGGTTTCGACCCCTCCCCCCGTTATCACACCGAAAATTCCGGTAATCCGCATCACAGGATTTGGGACGATTCCAACCCACCTACCCACCACCCTCACGCGGCGTCACAATCCCGCGCTCGCCGTTCCCGCACTCCGAGATCGCCACTATTCTTCTTCCTTATGAATGGTGCTTTGCTCCGCCGGGCCCTCCTCGCCCTGACGCTCCCCTCGCTCGTCGCCGCCTGCGATCGCGCCAGTGCCGAGCCTTCACCCGAGAGCACCGCCGCAGACCCGGCCGCGCCCGCCAGCGCCGCCACCCCTCCCGCTGACTCTGCCCGCGATGCCCTCCTCGCCCGTGCCGACCTCGGCCGGATCAAGGGCAATGCCTCGGCGCCCGTCTGGGTCGTCGTCATTTCCGACTTCCAGTGCCCGTTCTGCAAGCGCTGGCACGACGAGACCGCCCCGCTGATCGAGCGCAACTACGTGCGCACCGGAAAGGCGCGCATCGCATACCTGAACTTCCCGATCGCCTCGCATCGCAACGCACAGCCCGCGCACGAGTTCGCGATGTGCGCCGCCGAGCAGTCGCAGTTCTGGCCGATGGCCGACGCGATCTTCGCGAGCCAGGACGCGTGGAAGCGCCGCAGCGACGCCGCCGTGTTCTTCGATTCGCTGGCGCGGCGCCTGCCGATCGACCACGCGCGCCTGCGCAGCTGCGTGGCCGCCGGCGGTACGCGCGCACTCATCACCGCGGACTACAACCGCAGCGTGCGCATCGGCATCGGATCCACGCCGAGCTTCATCATCGGCGAGCAGGCCATCGTCGGCGCGCAACCGTACGAGGTGTTCGCGCGGGCCATCGACGCCGCGCTCGCGGCGCCGCGCCCCGCGCGCTAATCGCGCCGGGCGCGACCGACCCGCCGATGCATCGCGCCCTTCGACTCCCGTACGCCGCCGCCGGCGCGATCGCCGACCTCGCCGCGCACCTGCCGCTCGCGGGCGATGGAAAACTCGTCCGCACCCTGCGTGCGCGGCGCGATGCCGTTGATGTCCTCATCACGTGGGCGCGCGCCCATCGCGACGCCGCACGCCCGCTCGTCTGGATGCACGCGCCCTCCGTCGGCGAAGGCCTGCAGGCGCGCCCCGTGCTCGAGCGGCTCCGCGAACGGCATCCCGACTGGCAACTCGTCTATACGTACTTCTCGCCGAGCGCCGAACGCTTCGCGGCGGGGCTCGACGTGGACCTGCGCGGGTACCTGCCGTTCGACCGCGCCGCGCACGCGGCCGCCGTGCTCGATGCCGTGAAGCCGACGGCGCTGGTGTTCGCCAAGCTCGACGTCTGGCCGCTGCTCACGGAGGCGGCCGGCGCGCGTGGCGTACGCTTGGGACTCATCGCCGCCACGATGAGCGAGCGGTCCGGCCGACGCGGGCCGCTGGCGCAGGCACTCGCGCGCGACGCGTTCTCGCAGCTCGACACCGTCGGTGCGATCGACGCCGCCGATGCCGACCGACTCACCGCCACCGGGGTGCGCGCCGAGCGAATCCGCGTGACCGGCGACACGCGCTACGACCAGGTCGCAGCGCGCGCCGCCCGGCTCGACCGTTCGCAGCCACTACTCGCGCGCCTCCGCGGTACGCGACCCACGCTCGTCGCCGGCTCCACTTGGCCCGCGGACGAGAAGGTGTTGCTGCCCGCGTGGCGCGCACTCAAGGTCGCCGTACCCGAGGCGCGCTTGATCATCGCGCCGCACGAACCCACGGACGCGCACCTCGCACCAATCGAGCAGTGGGCCGCTTCTGCGGGGCTCACCTGCGCACGTCTCGATGGGGCAAGCGCGGCCGCGGATGTGGTGCTCGTCAATCGCGTCGGCGTGCTCGGCGACCTCTACGCACTCGGCGAGGCGGCGTACGTCGGCGGCGGCTTCCACGCCGCGGGGCTCCACTCCGTGCTCGAACCCGCTGCGTTCGGTGTCGCCGTGCTCTTCGGGCCGCGGCACCATATGAGCCGCGATGCGCGGCTGCTTTGGGAGTGCCGCGGGGGCGAGCCGGTGCACGATGCCCCCGCACTCGTGCGCGCGCTCCGGATCCTGTTTACCGAGCCCGACACGCGGCAGCGCGCGGGCGACGCTGCGCTTGGCTTGGTACGCGAAGGCCTCGGGGCGGCCGAGCGCTCGACCGACCTGGTCGAGCGCCTCGTCGTCGGCTAGCGACGCAGCCCGGGCGGCACCCAGGCGAACGACAGCCCGACGCCGGTGGCGTCCGCGAGACCGATCGCCAGGCGCACCTGCATCCGCGCATTCAACTCGAAGCTTGCGCCGAGATCGAGCTCGATGTCCGTCTCGGACGCGCTCACCCCGCCCGCCGACGCGCGGTTGAACGCGATGCGCGGGTGGACGAACGGGGTGATGTGGTATCCGTCGCGCATTGCCAGCCGGCGCCCGATGGAGATGCCCACGGGGATGTAGACGTTGTTGGCGCCGTTGCCGGTCGTGACGCCGAGCCCGCCGCCGAGGACCATATCGAAGGGTAGGTCCGCCGTCTCACGGCGCAGCTGGTAGTGAAAGGAGCCGCCGAGAACGATCGCGGCCTCTCCGGGTCCATCGACGATGCCGCCCTCAAGCGTGAGCTGTTGCCGCGGTCCACTCAGCGCCTCGCGCCACTGCGCGAGCAACACGGTGCCGCCGCCGAAATCGGTGAGGGCAAAGTTGTATTCACGCTCGACAACGCGGGACGGCTGCAGCGCGGGATATCCGGCGGCCTGGGCACGCAACATCGCGGGCGTCACACACACGGCCACGAGCGCAGCAAAGAAGATCTTTCGCATTGAATTGATCAGGGGCGAGAGTGAACCCGTGATACCCGAAACGACGGCTAGAGCTTCGCCGCCTTCTCCGTGACGACACGCACGACATTGTCCACCACTTGGAGGAACCCGCCCTCGACGGTGAAGCGCTGCGCGCCGTCGCCGATCGTCAGCACGCCCTTGCCGAGCGTGGTGACCATCGGCGCGTGCGAGGGGAGGATACCGACCTCGCCATCGAAGGCGGGCGCCACCAGCGATGGCGCCTCGCCCTCGAAGAGGGTCGCTTCCGGCGAGATGACCGAGACCTTGAGCATCAGCCCTGGAGCTTCTTGGCGTTCTCGACCACGTCGTCGATGCCGCCGGCCATATAGAACGCCTGCTCCGGCAGGTGATCGAACTCGCCGGCCACGAGGCGCTCGAACGAGCTGATCGTCTCCTCGAGCTTGACGAACTTGCCCGGGC
>CAYPYY010000012.1:36267-40248 GCA_964414995.1 uncultured Gemmatimonas sp. | reverse complement strand
CTCTCCTCGCGCTCGTCACCTCGACCCCGCTCGGCGCCCAACTACCCACGTCCCTCCGACCCGGCGTCCCGGTACGCGGCACGCTCGCCGCGGGCGACACTGCGCGGTTCACGCTCACGTTTCGCGATAGCACATTCATCCTAGGCGCACTCAGCCAGCCGGATCGGCCGCTGACGGTGCGCTTGCTCACCGGCGCGCGGCAGCAGCGGGCGCGGTTTGCCAACCCCGGCACGGGCGACCTGCGATTCGCTGCGGTATCGGGCGACACGGGCCAGCAGGTGCTCGAGATCTTCGCGGCGTCCGGCAAGGCGGCAGCGTACACGCTGACGCTGCTGCGCCACGAGCCGCTCGCGCGCGACGCGGCGCGACGCGCCGATCAACTGCTCGCGCGCTACGACGCGCCGGGCATCCCGGGTGGCGAAGTGCGCGTGTGGCGGAATGGGCGTGTGCTCTACTCGCGCGCGTTCGGAACGGCGAACCTGACCTACGGGATCCCGTACCGTACCGACACGCCGACGAACATCGGCTCTACCTCGAAGCAGTTCACGGCGTTCGCGGTGCTGCTCCAGGCCTCGCGGGGCAAGCTCTCGCTCGACGACGACATCCGAAAGCACATCCCCGAGCTGCCCGACCTGGGCGACACAGTGCGCGTGCGCCACTTGATCACGCATACCTCAGGATTGAGAGAGTTCCTCAACCTGCTGGCGATGACGGACCGCAACGTGGGCAACGACTGGATTAGTCGGGACGAGTTGATTGAGATCGTCCAACGCCAGCCCAAGCTGCAGAACGCGCCGGGCGCGGAGTTCAACTACAACAACACGGCGTTCGGATTGGCAGCGTTGATTGTCGAGCGGACGTCAGAGAAGACGTTCCCGGCGTTTATGCGCGATGAGGTGTTCCAGCCGCTGGGGATGACGCGCTCGATGGCGCGGGCGGATCGGACGACAATCATTCCGAATGGCGCCCCCGGCTACGTCGCGACGCCGCAGGGCTTCACCGAGGCCGGCGACCTCGGCGGTGCACTGGGAGCGGGCGGCATCTACACGACGGTCGAGGACCTCCAGCGGTGGGCGGAGAATATGCTCGCGGCGGCACCACGCGTGGGCTCGCGCGAGATCTTCGACCAGATGATGACGAACGGCAAGCTCACGGACGGCAAGCCGTCGGAGTATGGAATGGGAGTGTTCGTGGACACTCAGCGCGGCCTGCGCCGGGTACACCACGGCGGCGCCGACGTGGCGCATCGCTCGATGCTCGCGCTCTTCCCGACGCTCAATGCGGGTGTGAGCGTGCAGAGCAACAACGCCGGCTTCAACAGCAACGTGGCGTTTGAGCTCGCGTCGGTGTTCTTCAACGACGCGATGACCTCGCCGACCGCGAGCGCCGGCGGCGCGTACGACGTGGCGCGAATGACGCCGGCGCGATTCGACGCGTTGGCGGGGCGCTACGCCCTGGATGCAGCGCCCACGTTCGTGATCCGGGTATTCCGCGACGGGACGAACTTCTTTGCGCAGGCGACTGGCCAGGAACGCATCGGGATTGTGCCAACGTCGGACACGACGTTCACGCTCACCGGCGTACCGGCCGCGCTGCGCTTCCACCGCGACGCGGGAGGCCGCGTGACGCACGCAATTCTCCTGCAGGGTGGGGAACAGCGCGCGACGCGGCTGGCGGATGCGCCGCCGTTTGCGCCGAAGGGTGCGGCGCTCGCGGCATTCGCGGGCCGCTATTGGAGCGCGGAGGTCGAGTCCTTCATCACGATCGTGGCGCGTGGCGATTCACTCTTCCTGCAGCAGCGACGGAAGGGCGAGGCGCCGCTGCGGGCGTCCACGCGCACGGATTCGTTCGAGGGCCGAGACCTCACACTGACTTTTGAGCGGGATCGCAACGGCGAGGTGACGGCGTTCTACGCCGCCAACCAGCGCACGCGGGACGTACGATTTGCGCGGGTGCGCCCGTAGCGATGGCCAAGCTCAAGACCACCTTCACTGGGGCGAGTGTCGCCGACTATCTGGCGACTCGGGCGAGTCCCGAGCAGCGGGCCGACTGCAAGGTGCTGATGCGGATGCTGCGTGAGCTCACGGGCGAGCGGCCTCGGATGTGGGGACCGAGCATCGTGGGTTACGGGGTGTATCGGTACACGTATCCCAGTGGGCACTCGGGCGAGGCGCCGATGACGGGATTTGCGATTCGGGGCCGCGACATCGTGGTGTACCTGGACTGCGAGGGGAAGACGGAGCGAAAGCTCCTGCGCGATGTCGGCAAGTACAGCGTCGGGAAGTCGTGTTTCTATTTCCGTCGGCTGGCAGATCTGGATCAGGCGGTGTTTCGTGAGTTGGTGGCGACGTCGATTGCGGGAGTGCGGCAGCGATATGGGTGACACGCTGACGGCGTCCGCGGTTCAGTGCCCTACCGCCGCCCGCCCCCCAGCCGTTCCAGCTCCGAGACGAAGTTCTGCAGGATCAGGTAGCGCGCCGGCGCGGCACCGCCCGTGTTGCCGGTGCTACTCACCGGGACGGGCGCTACGAAGCGCCGCCCATCTGGATGCAGATCCCAGTTCACGATGCCGTCCACGTCAACCGCATAGACGAATTCCGGCGAACGCACCACGATTGACGGGCTCCGCTCAATGCGCACGCGGAACAGCGAATCGAGCGGCCCCGGCCGCCAGTAATAGACGTAACGTCCGTCCGGTGACCAGCGTGGGCCCGCAGCGGAGCCGCCCGAGAGGTTCCACTTCCCCTGCGGCACCGGGAAGTCGCGCATCCAGATCTGGCTGGATCCGAGCTCGTCCGAGACAAAGGCCAAGAGCTTCCCATCTGGGGAGACGCGGGGCTGGCTCTCGTTGGATGGTGACCGCAGGTAGGGAACCGGCGCGTATCCGGAGTCGGGGCGTGAGACGAAGATGTCAGTGCCGCGGCCGGCGACATCGGCGTGGAATACGATCGCCGTGTCCGCAAACCAATCCGGCGAGCTCATCTCCGAAAGGAGGCCGTTGAACAAGCGGCGTTCCGGAGCGCTGCCATCGGCCGGCTTGACCGCGAGATCCTCCTGTCCGGAGTTCACGCGGGTGTCAAACAGCAACCGCGTCCCGTCCGGCGACCAGGCGGGCGCATCGTTGTCGCCCTCAAACGTCAGTTGTGCGTAGGTGCCGGTGACCAGATCAACGGTGAAGATATCGGACGCCCCGCTGCGGCTCGCGTTGATGACCTCCAGACCGAGCGCGCGCCCGTTGCGCGAGAAGCGCGCCGCGAGGCGTCGCGCGGGCGGAAGCCGCAGCGTGTCGGGCTGGCGGCCCGGATCAAAGATCACGATGGTGTTGATTCCGTCCACCCCGCCGGATTCTGCGTCGCGAACGACGAGCGTGCCCTCGCGCGACGCCGCATAGCCGCGCGAGGTCGTCGTGCTGCCGACGCGCTCCACGAGCCGCACCGGATCCCCGATCACGCGGCGGGCGTCGGCGTCAAACTTCACCGCGAAGAGGCCGCCGTCGGTCGCGGCGTACAAGATATGGCCGCTCGGGACGTAGACCGGCGAGCGACCGCCGTTCAAGATCACCGTCGACGTCTCGGCCACCACGTCGTAGAGCAGCAGGTTGCCGGACTCGCTCTTCAGAAAGGCGCGACTGCCCGGCAGAATCGAAACGGCGCCAGAGAGGGTGCCGGGAACTTGGGTATGTGCGCCTCCGGCAGCGGGTACCCGGTGCAGCGAGGATGGGGTGGTGAAGATGATGGTGTCGTTGTCGCCCCACTGCGGTGCGAAGGGATTCGTTTGGCCCGCCGGCACCAGCGTGATGGCACCGCCACCAGCGATCGCGATCTTCATCAGCGCGCGATCCGACCGGCGAGCGAAGACAATCCACTTTCCGTCAGGCGAGAACGACGGATTGAAGCCAAACTCGGTCCCCGCAAGCTTGCGAAATGCCGCGTCCCCGTCGAGGTTGCGCACGTAGATGGCCTGCTCGTTCCCGACGCGGGC
>CAYPYY010000012.1:23525-36167 GCA_964414995.1 uncultured Gemmatimonas sp. | reverse complement strand
GTGATCTCCTTCTCGGCCGTCGCTTGCTCGGGACTCATATAGTGCGGCGTGCCGAGGCTGAGGCCGGTTTCGGTCATTCGACCGCCGGCGGCGGCACTGACGGCTAGTGCGATCCCGAAGTCGGCAACCATCGGCCGGCCACCCTGCATCAGGATGTTCTCGGGCTTGATATCGCGATGAATCACGCCGTGCGTGTGCGCATAGTGCAGGGCGTCGAGCACCTCGCGCGCGATGCGCACCGCATCGTCGATGGCGAGCTGCGTCTCGCGATTGAGCGTGTCACGCAGCGTTTCGCCCTCGACGAAGGGCATCACATAGAACAGGAAGCCGTCTGACGTGCCGCTGTCGAACAGCGGCAGGATGTGCGGATGGCTCATACTCGCGGTCGTCTTGATTTCGACCACGAAGCGATCGGCACCGAGCACCGCAGCGAGCTCGGGTTTGAGGACCTTGACCGCAACCTTGCGGTCGTGCCGAAGGTCGTGCGCGAGGTAGACTGTGGCCATCCCGCCGGCGCCGAGTTCGCGGTCAATGCGGTAGCGATCGGCGAGGGCGGCGGCGAGGCGCTCGGTCACGGTGCTCATTCGGCGCTATTTCGGCGCGAGCAGCCGCGCCACCGGCACCTGCACGATCCGAGCATTCTGACCGATGCTTGCGAACAGCACGCGCCCGTCCGTGGTGTACGCCAGCGGCGAGTCATATGCCTTCGGACGGGACGTCAGACGGCGCGTCGTGCCCGCGGCGACGGTGAACTCGATCACGTCTTCCGTCGCGTCGTCGTCGAAGCGCCAGTCAGAGGTGGCGATCTTCGTACCGTCGCGGGACCACACCGGGCGCGTGTTCCACACGGGCTCGGCGGTTGGCTTCAGGCGGCGCGGCGCCCCACCGGAGGTCGGCGTGATCTCAAGATGGGCGAAGCCGCCGTCAATCGCCGAATAGGCGTACCAGGCGCCGTCCGGCGAGAGCGTGCCGCCAGAGGCAGGCCCCGGTGTGGAGCGAATTCGCAGCTCCTGCGGTCGCCCGCCGGCGAGCGGAACGCGGTAGAGCCGTGCGCCAGTCTCAGTACCGACGGTGATGTAGAGCTGCTGGCCGTCGGGGCTCCACTCTGGTCGAGAGGCGATGGGCAAGTTGAACCGGGTCAGGCGACGCGGCGTGCCGCCCTGTGCGGCCACGACCCAGAGATCGGCGGCGGTCGCCTCGCGATCCGACACGAACGCGATCATTGCCCCGTCTGGTGACCACTGCTGGTTGCCCTCGCTGCTCGGCCAGTCGGTCAGGCGACGCGGTTCGCCGCCGGCCGTGGGCATCACCCACACATCCCACGAGCCGGTGCGGTTCGAAATGAACGCCACCGAAGCGCCGTCCGGCGCGTAGCGCGGGTTGCGCTCCTCGAGCGGGCCGGTGATGAAGGGTGTAGGCTCGCCGCCAGACACGGGCACCGACCAAATGTCGTTGTTGCCGCTCCGTGTGCCGGTGAACAGGAGCGTCCGCTCGTCCGGCGCGAGCGAGGCCTGCGAGAGGTCGACGTAGTAGCCCGGCCAGTTGACGAGCGTCAGCGGCTCGCCGCCTGGCACGGTGATGCCGATCTGCCCATCATCGTCGCTGCGCGAGAAGTAGAGCGCGGCTCCACCGGCCGTCCAGCGCACGGACGACTCCCGCGCGAAATCGTTCGTGACGCGGATGGCGTCGCCACCCTGCGACGAGACGATCCACACATCCCACTGGCCGCCACGGTCCGACACGAAGGCGATCCAGCGGCCGTCGGGCGACCACGCGTGGCCGATATCATCCCGAATGTCGGTCGTGAGCTGCCTGAGCTCGCCCGTCTCGACGTTCACGGTCCACAAGTCCGCCGTGCCGGTGCGTCGCGACGTGAAGACCAGAAAACGACTGTCCGGCGACCAGGTGTCGCGACTTGAGTTGGCGGCCTCGAATCCCTCGGTGGTGAGCTGGCGGATCGCTCCGCTCGCGGCGTCCTGCACCCAGATAGTCGACTCGCCGGCGCGGCTGATCTCCACGCTCACGTACTTGCCGTTCGGCGAGGGCACGGCGAACTGATTGCCCCCGCGGTGCTCCACCAGCAGCCGCAGCGGGCCACCGTCGACGGGCGCGACCATTGTCCGCGTTTCGCCGTCGTTGCTGCGGGCGAACACCACGCCACTGCCGTCGGGGAGCCAGCCGAGCGGTTGGTCCACCGCGGGACCCGATGTGAGTTGCCGCGGTGCGCCGCCGTCGGCGCCCACGACCCAGAGATCAAATGCCGGGGACTCACCAAAGAAGGCAATCATCGAGCCGTCCGGCGACCAGATCGGATCGACGTCCCAAGTGCCGTGCGTCAGGCGAACCGGGTTGGAGCCATCAGCGGCACCCACGTGAATGCGCGCCTGTCCGGCAATCGGCTGCGACCAGGCGAGTCGCTTGCCGTCGGGGGAGAGCGCGGGCGACAGCGGATAACCGCCCGAGTCACCCACGAGCACGGTCTGCTCGGGAACGTCGCTCTTCTCGCGGCCTGTACAGGATGCGAGTGCGAGGGCGGGGATGAGAAGAAGAACGAGGCGCGACATTGGGTGGGGTGGGGTTATGTGGTCGGCGCTTGCAGTCGCGTGCGAATGCCACTGACGATTTCAGGAATCACCTTGTCCACGGCCTCGAGCACGTCGGCCGTGAGGTCAAGGTCGTAGCTGCCCGTCCAGAACTGCCCGATCGAGTGCGGGTTGGTGAGCTGCAGCGTCACACGGAGGCGCTGCCCCGAGCGGAACACATTGCCCTCGAGGAACGCGCCCACGTTGAGCTCGCGGGCCATCTCATCGAACGGCTTGGGCGCGGCCTTGTAGGGATCCACGAGCGAGGGCGGCGCGACCGTCACGCCGGGCACCTGACCAAGGGCGACGCCGAGTTGGTTCACCAGCACGCGCACGACTTCGGCATCCTGGCCCGAGACGTCGGTGAGCGGCAGGACGGCGAGTCGCTCGGGGCCTGGCGCGCGATTGGAGAGCAGGGCCCAGCCGCTGGCGCCGACGGCGACGAGCACGGCCAGCGCTGCGGTGATGAACACCCTGCGACGGGCGGCGTTCTCGATTGCCGGCGAAGCGTGCTTGGCCCGTGCCGCCGTCGCGCGAAGCGGGCGCGTGTTGGTCGGTGTGATACCGCCGCTCGGCGTCGCGATGGCCTCAAGCTGGGTGTGCACCTCCTCGGCCGTCTGCGGACGATCGGACGGATTCTTCTCGAGGCAGCGCATAATGAGGTCGCTGAGCGCCGGCGACACCGCAGGACGCACGGCCGCCAGCTCTGCGGGCTGCTCGAGCACGTGCGCCGAGAGGATGGCCTGCGCGCTCCGCCCCGCGAACGGCGGATGCCCCGCGAGCAGCTCGTAGCCGAGCACGCCGAGCGCGTAGATGTCGCTGCGCTGGTCAATGTGCTCCTCGCCGGTGGCCTGCTCCGGCGACATATACGTCGGTGTGCCGACGGCGACGCCCACCGTGGTGAGCTTGCCGCCGCCCGCGTTGCTCACGGCCTTGGCCACGCCAAAGTCCATCACCAACGCGTGGCGTCCGGAGAGCATCACGTTGTCCGGCTTGATGTCGCGGTGCATCACGCCCTTGCCGTGCGCGTAGGCCAGCGCATCAGCCACTTCCTTAAGGATGCGCACGGCGTCGTGCACGGGCAGTTGGCCGTCGCGCTCGACCTTGGCGCGCAGCGACTCGCCGTCCACGAACGGCATCACATAGTAGAGGAACCCAGCCGTCTCACCCGAGTCGTGCAGCGGCAGTACGTGCGGATGCTGCAGTTGGGCGACAATGCGGATCTCGCGCGGAAAGCGATCGGGGCCGAGTGCGGCCGCGAGCTCGGGGCGCAGGACCTTGATGGCGACCTGGCGGTCGTGCTTGAGGTCCGTGGCGAGGTAGACCGTGGCCATTCCCCCGGAGCCGATCTCGCGAGCGATCTCGTAGTGGCCAGCGAAGGCGGCCTGGAGCCGCTCGAGCGGGGTTGGCACCGGGAGAATGTACGGGCGGCTGGCGGCGGCCGCTATCAGGGCATTCGTCGCCGACCGGCGACGCTAGGGAGAGACCACGAGACGCTGCCGCCACAGGCGACCGTGCAAGTCGGTGACTGTCGAGAGCACGTACTCCCCCGGCGTGCGGGGCGTGAAGAGGAAATCGTACGTCTCGCCGACGTCGATCTTGAGGCGGGACGGCACGGAGACGCGGAGCGCCGACGGGAGGTCCGCACCGTCCTTGGCGAGTGCGACCCAGTCCATCAGGCTCGAATCGCGCCGGATCGCGAACTCGAAGTTACCCGCCGGTCCGATATTGATGAATCGGAACCGATGCGCTTCGCCGACGCGCATCGAAATCGGCGGACTGCTCACCGAGTCGCCATTCACGAGCACGTGCAGGGAGTCCTCCCGTGACGAATCCCAGCCGAGCGTGAAGACGTGGTCGGAACGTGGATCGAAGCGTTGCCCCGGTTCCAGGACGATCAGCGGGCCGTAGAGACCGGACGACAGTTGCTCGATGTCGCGCAGGTGCGTGTGGTAGATGAAGGTGCCGGCGCGAGGGGTCGTCAGACGTGCGGTGAAGGTGCCGCCGGCCGGGACGGAGGGCGTGGGTCGGCCGCCGGCCACGCCGCCCCAGCCGACGACGCCGTCCGAGAAGCTCTCGAGTTCGAGCCCGTGCCAATGCACGCTGGTGGCGTCTCGCAGGCGGTTGTGGACGCGCACGTCCGTCGCCTCCCCACGGGTGAGGACGATCAGCGATCCTGGCAGGACGAGCGAGTCGGGCGCCGGGGGGCGTGCTCCCTGTTGCAGCACGAAGCTCATCGTGCGCGGCGCGCGCCCGCGACGCGGGCCCTCGTGCACGAAGAGATCGAGTGTGCGCGCCGTGCGTCGTGAAGGCCGTCGCGCGCCAGGGGGCAGTCGCGCCTCAATGCCTAAAACGAGGCCCGCCATATGCTGTCGCGGATCCTCGGCGTGCTCCTGGTGCGCGTCGGCGGGTCCGGTGCCGACGCGCGCCCCCGGCGCGACGACGTGGAACATCAGGTGGCAGTGAAAGACCCAGCGCCCCGGTTCCACCGGTGCCCACGACATCCGCATTGTCTGGCCCCCGAGCATCGACTCGGTGACGACGTCTCGTTGCCGGTCCGGCGTGAATGTCGTGTCGACCCAGATGTGGCCCTTGCTCTCGACACGGAAGTATGCGCCGTGCAGATGCATCGGATGTGAACGAATCGACGCGTTCACCACGCGCCAGTGCAGCGTATCGCCGACCGTGGCGCTCAGCATCTCGGTGTGCGGCCACGACCGCCCGTTGATGGCGAGCGCGTTGTTGTAGCCACCGCCGGGCGTCGGCGAGCCCCAGATGTTCATCACGAAGACGCGGTCCAGCGCGCGGGTGCCGCGCGGGTCCACCACGAACGCGCCCGCCGTGAGGTCACGCTCGGTGTCCGGCGCGATGACGCCGATGCGCACGCGATACAGATACGTGCCGGGCGTGCCCGCGAGGAACGTCACCGTGCGCGATTCGCCCGGACGAATCGCCACGCTGTCGCGCGGCGAGGGGCGCGACACGAATCCGCGCAGGATCACGGTCGAGTCGGCCAATCGATTGGTGACGGTCGCGACCACCGTGGTGCCTTCGGGCACGCGGAGCAGCGGACCGGGGATCTGTGCCGGCTTTCCCTCCTCCGCCAGGGCCTCGACCTGCAGCGCGGGACCGTCTGCGGCTTCCGGGCGCCACTCGGCGCGGCGCACTTCGAGGCGCACCACGAGCGTGTCGTTGCGCAGCGTGCCGGCGGGGACGGTGTTGTCGTTGGGGACGACGACGTCCACGGCGCGAGCGATGTCGGCGTGGGGTGCCGTGAGCAGCAGCGCACTGAGCAGGGCGGCGGCGGGGGCGCGCGATGGCATTGAGGTCTGGAAGGGGGATGGCGCGTCCAAATAGACGGGCGTGGGCGGCGTTGCGCCAGCGGTCCACTACGTTTGGGGATGCGCCCACTACACTACGCGATCAACATCACGCTCGACGGCTGCATCGACCACACCGCCGTCATTCCGACGCGGCCAATGCACGAATATGCCACGGCAAACGTCGCTAGGGCCGACGCGATCATCCTCGGAAGGGTCACCTACGAGCTGATGGAGGCGGGCTGGCGGGAGGTGGCCGAAACCGGCGTGCGTCCGGACTGGATGGAAGACTGGATGGAATCGTTTGCGCACACGATTCACGCCAAGAAGAAGTATCTGGTATCGAGCACAAGAACCGACGCAGACTGGAATGCCACCGAGCGCCTGCGCGGTGACCTCGGCGAGGCGGTGCGGCAGCTCAAGGCGCAGCCGGGTGGCGCGCTCGCCGTGGGCGGCGTGCGACTGCCGATGGCGCTCGCGGAACTCGGGCTCATTGACCAGTACGAGTTCATCGTGCATCCCGTGATTGCGGGGCGTGGGCCGTCGCTGTTTGCGGGGCTCGCCGAGCGGATTGAACTGCGGCCGGTTGGTCGCGTGGAGCTTGGCGACGGCGTCGTGGCGGTGCAGTACGTGCCGCGCACTGGCGGCAGCTGACGCGCACCCGCAAGTTCTCTCGGTGCACGACATCTCCGAGCGCCTCGCTGCGAGCCTGGCCGACCGCTACCGCATCGAGCGCAAACTCGGCGCCGGCGGAATGGCGACTGTCTACCTCGCCGCCGACCTCAAGCACGACCGCAAGGTCGCCATCAAGGTCCTCAAGCCCGAGCTCGCCGCCGTCCTCGGTGCGGAACGCTTCGTCCAGGAGATCAAGACCACCGCGGCGCTGAGCCACCCGCACATCCTGCCGCTCTTCGACTCCGGCGAGGCCGGCGGCTTTCTGTATTACGTGATGCCCTACATCGAGGGCGAGACAATTCGCGAGAAGCTGAACCGCGAGACGCAGTTCGGCATCGACGAAGCGGTCCGCATCACCGCCGAAGTGGCCGACGCGCTGGACTATGCGCATCGCCACGGTGTGATCCACCGCGATATCAAGCCAGAGAACATCCTGCTGCACGACGGGCGCCCGATGGTGATGGACTTCGGGATTGCGCTCGCCGTCAGCGCGGCCGCCGGCGGTCGTATGACCGAAACCGGACTCTCGCTCGGCACGCCACACTATATGAGTCCCGAGCAAGCGACGGCGGACAAGGACATCACGGCGCGCTCGGACATCTATTCGCTTGCCAGTGTCTGCTATGAGATGCTCGCCGGCAACCCGCCGCACACGGGGTCCTCGGCGCAGCAGATCATTATGAAGATCATCACGGAGGCCGTGCCTCCGGTGACGTCGGTGCGCAAGAGCGCGCCTGCGCACGTGGCCGCCGCGCTGGCGACGGCGCTGCAAAAGCTGCCCGCGGACCGCTTCGCCTCGGCGCGCGACTTCGCACAGGCGCTCGCCAATCCGCTGTACGCGTCGGCGCTCACGGGCGCGGTCACCGGAGGCGTGGCGCCGGCGGCGCGCGTGCAACGGACGACGCTGGTGCTCTCGGGCGCGCTGGTGGTGGTGTCCGCGGTTGCGGTGTGGCTTGGGGTGCGACCGCCCGCCGACCCCACCTGGTCGGCACGGTATGCTGTGGCGCTGCCGACCGCGAGCGCCCTCCGCACGCCCGCGGGCGCGTCAATGACGGTGTCTGCGGACGGCGGCGTGCTCGTGTTTGCCGGTGCGGACTCGGCGGGCACGCAACGCCTCTGGGCCAAACGCTCCAGCGAGATTGACGCCGCACCGATTCAAGGCACGGAGGATGCGTTCAGTCCGTTTCTGTCGCCCGACGGCACGCAGCTCGGCTTCTTCCGCGGCGTCCCCGCGACGATGTTCGTGGTGGCGCTCTCGGGGGGCACGGCGCGGGAGATCGCGGGGCTGCCAGTTGGCTCGAGCGGCGGCTACTGGGCGACCAACGGCTACATCTACTTCGATGCGAACGAGGGCGGCATTGATCGCGTGCGCCCGGACGGAACGGCCCGTGAGACCGTGATCGCGCTCGACACGGTGCGGCGCGAGGCCGGATACGCGTGGCCAGAGGTCCTGCCGGGCAACGAGGTGTTGGTGGCGCGCCTGCGCCGAGAGGGTGCGAGTCTCGCGGACTTTGACATTGTTGCCGTGCCGTTGAACGGCAAGGAGAAGGTGACGCTCACGCGTGGCGTGGCCGCGCGACATCTGCGGGGCCAGCTGCTCGTGTTGCGGGCCGACGGCGTATTGATCGCGTATCGCCTTCGCGACGGGGGAATGGCGATCGACAGCGTGGGAACGGTGCTCGCCACCGATGTACGGGTGTGGCGCGACGCTTTCGGTGCGGCCGATGTCGTGACCGACGGTCGAGGCACGCTGCACTATGTGAGCGCGGCTGGCGGCGCGTCGGGGACCTCGGTGCGGGTGGCGTGGCTGATGCCCGGTGGCGGACTCCTTGAAGCGGACTCTGCGCAGCCGATTGACGGATTCCAGGTGGGGATGCTCCCTGCCCCGAACCGGCGTCGTGCGATACTCGGCGGTGCGAGCGACACCAGCCGGTTCTGGGTCCGCGACCTCCCGTCCGGCATAATGTTGCCGATTTCGTTCGACGTGCGCCGATTCCGCGGTGCCGGGTGGTTGCCCAGCAGTGACTCGATGCTCGTGGCGGCGAGCACCGGTACCGGGTCCGAATTGCTGCTCTTTCGCGCGGATGGTCTCGGCTCGCCGGTCTCGTTGGCGCGCGACACCGGGCTGGTTGGGGGCATCATCTCGACGACTCCGGATGGCCGTGTCGTCACCGCGCATCGATTCGCGCGCGGCACTGGAGCGCCCGCCGTTGTGTGGCTCGACCGCCAACGTGACACTGTCTGGCGGACGCTGATTCCGCCCGCGCGGCGCGCGCGCGAAGTCACGCTTTCGCCGGACGGACGCTGGCTCGCGTACGCGACCGACCTCTCAGGCCGTGACGAGGTCTACGTGCAGTCGTTCCCCAACGTCGACGCGGGTCTGGTGCAGGTGTCCGTGGACGGTGGCGCCACGCCACAGTGGTCGCCGCGGGGAGATCGGCTCTTCTTCGTCCGGCGGCAAGGGCGGCGCGGCGTCTTTGTGGTTGATGTGACGACGTCGCCGGTGTTCCGCGCCAGTGCCCCGCGGGAGCTGTACGGACGCGCGCAACTGGAGGGCGTTGAACTCGACGGCGGGTGGGCGGTTGGCCCCGACGGCGAGCGATTGTTGGTGCTCGCGCGCGTCGCGAGCCACGGGCGGCCTCAGTTGGTGCGCGTTGAGAATCCGTTGGCAGCGCTCCTGAATGCTCGACCGGGCGCGTACCGGCCGTGAGCGAACTTCAGGAGCGCCTGGGCAAGAGTCTCGCCGACCGCTACCGCATCGAGCGCGAGTTGGGCCAGGGCGGGATGGCCACGGTGTTCCTGGCACAGGATCTCCGGCACGAGCGCCGCGTGGCGCTCAAGGTGCTCAAGCCGGAACTCGCGGCCGTGCTTGGCGCCGATCGTTTCGTCGTCGAGATCAAGACGACGGCGTCGCTGTCGCACCCACACATCCTGCCGCTCTTCGACTCGGGCTCCGCCGACGGCTTCCTGTTCTATGTGATGCCCTTCGTCGAGGGCGAGACGCTGCGCGACAAGCTGAACCGCGAGTCGCAGTTCGGCGTGGATGAGGCCGTGCGCATCGCGTGCGAAGTGGCCGACGCATTGGACTACGCGCATCGCCACGGCGTCATCCATCGCGATATCAAGCCGGAGAATATTCTCCTGCACGATGGTCGGCCGATGGTGGCGGACTTTGGCATTGCGCTCGCGCTGAGTGCCGCGGCCGGCGGTCGAATGACGGAGACCGGCCTGTCGCTCGGCACGCCGCACTATATGAGCCCCGAGCAGGCCACCGCGGAAAAAGAGATCACCGGCCGCAGCGACGTGTACTCGCTCGCCAGCGTGCTCTACGAAATGCTGAGCGGCGAGCCGCCGCATATGGGCAAGACGGCGCAGCAGATCATAATGAAGATCATCGCCGAGCCCGTGAAGCCGGTGACGGAGCTGCGGAAGTCGGTGCCGGCCCACGTCGCGGCGGCAGTCGCCTGTGCCTTGGAGAAGCTGCCGGCAGACCGCTACGCGAGCGCGGCGGAGTTTGCCGCGGCGCTCAAGGGGCAGGGCACGGTGCGGACCACGGTGACCTCGGTCGGGGCGCAGGTCGCAGGGGGGTCGCTACGTCGTGGAATCCTGATCGGCGCGACCGGGGCCACTCTCGTGGTGAGCGCGATGGCGGCGGCGCTGGTGCGTTCGCGCCCGGAGCCGCAGTTGTTGCGGGTTGGCGTCTCGTTTCCCGAGAATCAACGCGTAAACGCGGTGGCGACGCGCCGATTTGAGCTCTCGCGCGATGGACGGCGCGTCGTGTACGTGGGGCCGGACAGCAACGGGACCCAGCTGTGGGTGCGAGACCTCGAGCAGGCCTCGGGGCGCCCGATACCCGGCACGCGTGATGCCGTCGCCCCGTTCTTTTCGCCGGATGGGGGCTCAGTGGGCTTCATCACCGGCAGCGCCAACAGTCTGGCGATTGTGAGCCTCAGCGGCGGCCTGCCGCGGCTGGTCGTCGTGGATTCAGTGCTTCCGTGGGGCGCCGACTGGGGAGACGACGGTTACCTGTACGTGGTGCATCGCGGTGGCTACGCCGCGCGGGTTCGCGTCGCAGGCGGTCCGCTCGAGCGGCTGACGCAACTCGACACGTCGGTCGCCGAGTTCGAGCACGACTGGCCGCAGATGCTTCCCGGTGGGAGGAAGCTCCTCGTGCAGTCGTGGCGCAGCTCGGTGGCAATGTCCGAGGCACTCGTTGTCGATCTCGAGTCCGGAGAGCGCACGACGATCGCCAAGGCGGCGTACGCACGATACCTCCGGTCGGGTCACGTGATCGTCGGCACGCTCGACGGCAATCTCAGCGTGATGCCGTTCGACCCGCGCCGTGGGCTGGTGACCGGTGATCCGGTGGTCATCGAGCAGAACGTGGATTTTGACCTCACGAGCGGTGCGTCGCAGTTCACCGTCGCTGACAACGGTCTGCTGCTCGTCGGTCCGGGCGGCGGCGTCGTCGGCGACCAAGTGGTGTGGGTCACGCGGCGCGGCGAAATCACACCGCTCGATTCGGCGTGGCGCGGCAACTTCGCCTCGATGGCCTTGTCGCCGGACGCGACGCGGCTGGCCGTGGCGGCGAATGCCGCGGACGGGCAGCACATCTGGGTGAAGCAGTTGCCGCGTGGTCCGCTGACGCGCCTCACCTTCGAGCAATCGAACTATCGTCCGCGCTGGGTGCCAGGCACGCGCGACGTGGCCTACGTGCGTCAGATGAGTCCGCGCAACCGCCTGATGCGCCAGCGCGCCGACGGCAGCGCGCCGGCGCAGACCGTGCTCGAGGACGCCCGCAGCGTGGACGAGATTTCATACGGGCCCGATGGACGCACCATCGTCTATCGCGTCGGTGTGGGGACCGGCGCCTCGCGCGATGTCTTCACGAAGCGGCTCGGCGTCGATACGGCGGGGACCCCGGTGTCGGCGAGCCCCGCGTTCGACGAGTATGCGCCCGATATCTCCCCGGACGGACGACACGTCGTGTACGTGTCGACTGAGTCGGGCCGACCGGAGGTCTATCTGCGCAGTCTCGTCGACCCCAACGCGGAGCGCGTGCAGGTGTCAGTGGACGGGGGAGAGGAGCCGCGGTGGGCGCACAGCGGTCGCGAGGTCTTCTTCCGAACACGCCGCGGGGACTTTCTCGCCGCGCGCCTTGCGCCCGGTGCGACGCTGCGCGTGGCGGAGATCACGCGGCTCTTCACGAACTTCGGACTCGCGTCCGATACGTATCATCGGATGTACGACGTCGAGCCCGGCGATGCGCGGTTCCTGATGGCGCTGCGCACGCGGGGCGGACTCGCGGAGCTGTCGCTGATCAGTGATTGGCGTCGCTTGGAGCGCGCGGCGCGAGCGGAGCTGGGCAAGTAGCGCGGATCGCTGCGCCGCTACCGCTCCCGCGGACGTGGCAGCACATCCCGCGCCCAGTCCGACTGCTTCCACGCCGGCACCGGTGCCTCGCGTCCCTCCTCCGGCACAAACTCCGACGACGCGACCCGCGTGTACTTGTGGATGTAGCGCGGACAGTTCGGAAAGACGCGCTCCGCCCGCACCCGCACGAGGAACTGCGCACCGACGTAGCGCGCGACCAACGCTGGATCACTCACCAACTCCGCGACGCCCTCGACGCGTAGTCGCCGCTGCCGCTCGAAGTCGAGAAACAACAGCCCGACCCGCTGCGTCGCCGCGACGTTGCCCATCGAGAGGTACATCCCGTTCCCGTCGTAGTTCGGAAAGACGAGCGTGTGCTCGTCCACCACCGCGACGAACCCCGGGTTGCCACCCTTGTACGAACACGTCGGCTGGCCGTCCGCGCTGACCGTGGCGAGGAAGAAGAAGTCGAGCCGCTCGATGAACTCGCGGTCGTCGGTAGTGAAGCGCTCGTGGACTTTCACGTCGGCGAGGCGATCGGCGAGGCGGCGCGTATCGAACTGGTCCTGCAGCGCGCGTGCGGCAGGTGAGTAGAGCGGGGGCGTTGAAGTGGGTGGCATTCCTCCAGTGTGCAGTCCACTCGTGCCTGCGGCAAGCAGTGCGGGCGACTCAGCCGGGCGCGCCAGCGAGTA
>CAYPYY010000012.1:0-23425 GCA_964414995.1 uncultured Gemmatimonas sp. | reverse complement strand
CTCCGCGTGGTCGGCGAGATCGTGGATTGGCCGGGCCACGCGCCAGAGGTCCTTCGACTGATGAAGAACCATCTGGCGCGGCTGGCCGAGCAGGGCGTCGAGCCGGACGACCGCTGAGACGCTCGCCCTAAAGCGGCGGGCTGCGTCCCGGCGTGTGTGGCGCGTTTGCACGACTTAGCGCCGACCTCAGCGCCGTCACCGGTCCTTCCACGAAGGCGCGAACCTCAGCGGACAGCGTGCGGAGCCCCGCGTCGGCGGTGCTGGCGGCGCGCCGCTGCATCTCCGTGGGCGCGAGCCGCGTATCCCAGCTACTCATCGCGGTGAACACCATCCCCGAGAGCGACGGCACGTCCGACTCATCGAGCATCCCTCGCGCTGGGTCGCCGTTCAGTCGGCGCGTGAAGCCGGCGAGCGTCGCGGACGCCGTGTCGATGCGAGCGATGAGCGCGAGGTCCGCGTTGGGCGCTTCGCTGATTGCCGCGCGCATATGCCGCAGCTCGTCCCGCACGCGTCCCATCTCTGCCCCCAGCGCGGACGCTCGCCGCCGCAGCTCGGCCACCTCGGCCTGGAACGCCGCCGATGCCGCGACATCCACGTTCGCCGGGAGGTTCGGCACGGAGCGCACCTCAATCGACTGCGCCGTGCCCACGGTCCGCACGCCATTCGCCGACGCGAGGTAGAGCGTGGCGGTGTAGCGACCGGGTGCGACGAGTGGACCAGTCGTCGGTTCACTCCAAGGCGCGCGCCACCCCGGGGTTGCAAGCGACACGGGCTCCGGATTCGCCCCGCGCAGATCCCAGCTCAGTCGCGTCACACCCGCGCGTGCCGGCGCAGAGAGTGTACGCACGCCGCGTCCGCCCGCGTCTGTGACGACGACGTAGACTCGCGGCTCGCCCTCGCCCATCTCACTGCGCAACCGATCGAAGCCCGGGAACGGCGTATCCGCATTGCGCTCGCGCTGTGTGCGCTCCTCGCTGCGGCGTGTGTCGCGTGCCGTCTGCGGTACCGAGCGCAGGTGGAACGTGATGAGCGCGCCGTGCGGCGGGTTGGGTGCGGTGAAGTCATCGCTGCCGAGCTCGGGCCGCCCCGGCGCCTGCGCGACCTGTGCCGGCGTGTAGGACCAGGCATCGCGCACCGGGAACAGCGTGCCGTCGCTCGCCAGCGTCGTCGCCGACATCGCCCGAAGCGCGCTGTAGTCATCGAGCACATAGAACCCGCGGCCAAACGTGGCCGCGACGAGATCGTTGTCGCGCCGGTGGATCTTGAGGTCGCGCACCGCGATCGTGGGCATCCCATTCCGCAGGCGATGCCAGTTCGTGCCGCCGTTCGGCGACCAGTACACCCCGAACTCCGTACCCACGAACAGCAGCTCGGGCCGCACGTGGTCTTGCTGAATCGCCCAGACAATCGTCCCGCGCGGCAGGTCGCCGGCGATCGAGCGCCACGTGCGCCCACGGTCCGTGCTGGTGTACAGGTACGGCGTGAAGTCGCCTTCCTTATGATTGTCGGCGACCACGAAGAAGGTGTTCGCGTCAGACTGCGACGCCTCAACGTCATTAATGAACGAGAGCGCGGGCAGCCCGGGCATCGCGCCAGCCCGGGTCCACGTGCCGCCACCGTCGGCCGAGACCTGCACGAGGCCGTCATCCGTCCCCACGATCAGCACGCCGTCCTGACGCGGCGACTCGGCGATGGCCGTTGTCGTCGCGTACTTCGACATCGCACCGTTGTCGTGTAAGGCGTCCACGCTCCACACGCGGCCAAAGAAGCGCTGTTCGTAGCGATTGCGGCCGAGCGTGAGATCAGGGCTGATCGCCGTCCAGCTCTGGCCGCGATCGTCGCTGCGCCAGAGCCGTTGCGAGCCGTAGTACAGTCGCCCCGCGCGATGCGTGCTCACGTGAATAGGCGAATCCCAGTTCCAGCGCTCCGGCGCGTCGCCATCGGCAGGCGAGGGCTGGATGAACACTGGCTCCTGGTTGCGCGCATCCTTCCGTGTGAGTGAACCCTGCTGCCACATCATATACATCATCTCGGGGTCGCCGGGCTCGAACGCCACGCCGTAACCGTCGGCGCCGAGCGGGACGGTCCAGTCCTGGCTGCGAATGCCATCGCGATTCATCGTGCGCGAGGGCCCGAGCAAGGTGCCGAGGTCCTGGGCGCCACCGAGGATGTCGTAGAAGGGCCGGCGGTCGCTGAGCGCGACCTTGTAGAACTGCGAGACGGGCAGGTTGGGGAACATCCGCCAGCGCACCCCTTCGTCGAAGCTCTCGTAGAGTCCCGCATCCGTGCCGACGAGCAAATGGCGCGGGTCTGCGGGATCAATCCACAGGGCGTGATTGTCGCTGTGCTTGTCGTGGCCGGTCTCGAGCATTCCGAAGGTACGCCCACCGTCGCGGGTGACCTGCAGGAACACGTCCATCTGATAGACGCGCTGCGGGTCCACGGGCGAGGCTTCGATCTCCTGATAGTAGTGCGGCCCGGTGCCGCCGGAGATGTAGCTGTTGCGCTTCTCCCAACTTTCGCCCCGGTCGCTGGAGCGATAGAACCCACGCTCGGCGTCGTTGGCTTCGATCGTCGCGTATACGAGCGCGGGATCGGCTGGCGTAACCGCGAGACCGATCTTTCCCATATCGCCGCGCGGCAGTCCGCTGGTGACTTGGCGCCAGGTGCGCCCGTTGTCGGTGGACTTGTAGATGCCGGACTTGGGGCCCCCAGCGAGGAAGCCCCAAACGTGGCGGCGTCGCTGGTACGCGGCGGCGTAGATGACATCCGGGTTCGATGGGTCGAACTCGAGGTCGGTGACGCCCGTGTTCTCGTCGATCTGCAACACGGCGGTCCACGTGGCGCCTCCGTCGGCGCTGCGATAGACACCACGCTCACCACCAGCGGACCAGAGCGGACCTTCCGAAGCAACGAGAACGACCTTCCCGTCGCGCGGGTCCACGAGAATGCGGCCGATGTGCTGCGAGTTGGGGAGCCCCATCCGCTGCCACGACTTGCCCGCATCGCGCGAGCGATACACCCCGTCGCCCCAGCCGACGTGCCGGCCGCTGACGTTCTCGCCCGTGCCAACCCAGATCACGTCGGGATTCGTCGGGTCGATGGTGATCTCGCCGATGGAGTACGACGGCTGGTCGTCGAAGACTGGCTCGAACGTGGTGCCGGCGTTGGTCGTCTTCCAGACGCCGCCTGAGCCGGCGGCGACGTACCAGGTGCGACGGTCGGTCGGGTGGACTTCGACGTCCGAGATACGTCCTGACATCAATGCGGGGCCGATGCTGCGCCACGCGAGGCCGTTGGCGGCGGCGGCGAGGTCAGTGGTTGGCGTCGCCGAGGGCACGGCGCGCGCCGCCTGCTGTGTCTCGACGACAAGCGGTGTGAAGCACGCAAGCGAGAAGGCAAGGGCGCAGCTGCGCCACGCAGACCGCACAGGGCCGAAGCGAGCAAGCATTGTCAGGTGGTGTTGGAGTCGTTCGTATTCTATCGCGCGCGCACTCTGGTCGCCGCGAGCATCGTCAGGTCATCGTGCGGCTCGGCCTGGCGGCTAAAGCTCTTCATCGCCTCGAGGACGCCGTTGATCAGCGCGGGCGCACCCCCCGCCGCGTTGGCGCGCACCACGTCACGCAGCCGATCGTTGCCGAACACGTCACCACTCGGGCTCCGCGCTTCTTGCAGGCCGTCCGTGAACGCGAAGAGACTGTGATCGCGCTCCAGCATCCGCGTGACCGCCTGGAACTGTGAGTCGGGCATCATCCCGAGCGCGGGCCCCGTCGGTCGCAGTTCCTCAACCGTCCCATCGGGCGCAATCACCAGCGCCGGCTCGTGTCCCGCGTTCACATACACGAGCTCGCCGTACATCGGGTCGAGCGTGGCGAGGAAGCACGTGGCGAACATATTCGTGCGCCCGTGCAGTCGTGCGATGTAGTTGTTGGTGAATCCGGCCACGCGCGTGAGCAGATCCGCTGGCGACGCCTGCTCAAGTGACTGCATCACCAGGGTGCGGCGGCCACCGATCATCTGGATGGCGCCGCCACCGACCGGATCGGCCGACGCACGGATCAGGCTGCGAAAGAGCGCCATAAAGAGGGCGGCGCCCACGCCTTTGTCGCACACGTCGCCGACGACGAACATCAGGCTGCCCGACGGCGCGAGCGGGAACGCATCATAGAAGTCCCCCGAGACCTGTCGCGCGGGATGCAGCGCCGCCTCCACCAGCACGCCAGGCATCTCAGGCAACGACTCCGGCAGGAAGTCGCGCTGGATGTTGCGAGCCACGGCCATCTCGCGGCGCAGCGCCTCGCCGTCCTGCACGCGCCGTCGGTCGAGTGCCGCACTCACGCGGGCCTTGAGCACCGCGAGGCCGAGCGCCTTCGGGAGATAGTCGTCGGCGCCTCGCTCGAGACAGCGCTCGATGCCTTCGATGTCATCGGTCGCCGAAGTGACTAGGACCGGCAGGCCCGACAGTTGCTCGTCGGCGCGCAGTGCCTCGATGAAAGCCGCAGCACCCGGCGCGCCCATCTCCACGTTCACCAGCACGAACTCGTGTCGGTCGGCCTTGAGCTTCTTAATGGCATCGTCCGCACCTGACGCGCGGAAGGGCAGGTACTTCTCCTGCAACAGCAGCTTGGTGACCGTGTCGCTCTCCGTGGGCGAGAGATCCACCAGCAGCGCGCGTGGCAGCGCGCGCAGCGTGGTCATCGTGCCCCGCGGGGGCGTCGGATTGGTCATCGCTGGCCCTCGTCAATCAGGTTGAGCTGCCACAGGTCGCGCGTGCTGGTGTGGAGGAACGGTCCCAGCGCCAGCATTCCGGTGCGGCCGATGCTCTTCTCGAGATATCGCAACTCATCGAACTTAGCGCCCAGCCCCGGATCCGGCTCGGGTTCAAACCCGGCCTCGCGCATCATCAGGATGCCCTTGGCCCGAATCCCCAGTTCCGCGCGCATCCGGAGTAGGCAGATCATATCCACGATCACCTCAGGCGTGAAGCGATTGCGCAGACTGACGAGGTACTGTCCGACGGGCGTCGCCGAGACCTGGCCTGCCTTGAGCGCGATCAACAACTCTTGGTCCATATCGAAGCCGGTGCCGAGCCAGGACTTGGTGTCGCGCTCGCTCTGCTGGAACACCGCGCTTGCGAGCCAGGGGAACACCATCGCAATGACCGCGGTCGCCAAGAGGGGCTGGAGCAGCAGGTGGTTGTAGAGCGAATGCAGGACGATGGCCACCGCGAGGCCAGGGAGCATCAAGTGGGGGCGGAACGACGTGGCTCGGTTGTGAAGCGTGCGGGCGACCATCGCAACGATCGCCGTCGCCGCGCCGTGCATCACGGCGGTGCCGAATCCGCGCACGACCCAGATCCAGATGTGTGCGTCAGGGCGGAGGTTCACGTAGTAGAGGTTCTCGAGGAACGCGAACCCAGTACCCAGCGCGAAGCCATAGATGGCCGCATCCACCACGAAGCCGACCTTGTTCCGTGAGAGCAGCCACACGATGTACAGCGCCTTGAGCACTTCCTCGATCACGGGGGCGACGTAGCGCGCGTAGGGCGTGATATCGAGCGCGAGCGCCGGCCGCAGCCATACGTTCACGCTGTAGCTCGCGAGGGCCGCGAGCACGCCGGCGAGCACCGCCACCAACACCGAGCGGAGCGCCAAGAGCTTGTAGCTGTCGAGCAGGACCAGCGCCCCAAGGAACAGGAAGACCGGCAGGACGCTGACGGCGATCGCGATGACAGTCGTCACATCAGCTTGAACGAGAACATTCCCGCCGTGCGGCGGGGCAGGCCATCGCCGCCGGCGTTGGCGACGCCGAACGAGAACGTGGACTCAAGGTGCGAGAGCGTGACGAGTCGAATGTCGAGCTGCGCCCCGACGCTGGTGTAGGTTGCCCGCGCCGACGCATCGTCGGGATCCGTGACCAGCGCCGACCCAAAGAACGACAGCCCAGCCCACCGGAAGTACGCGCTCGGAATACCCAACTGACGGAAACGCAGCGGCGGCAGCATCCACTCCATCTGCGCCTTGGCGTACGTCGCGCCGCCGACCTGGTTGATGTCGAGCCCCGGGAAGCTCTCCACGTTCCGGTACTGTTTCACGGCACGGTAGTCCACCCAGTTGTTAGCGAAGCCGCCAAAGTAGAATCGCGCGAACGGGTCGTTGCGATCCGGCCCCAGCGCCGTGCCGCTCGCCGCGCGCAACCACAGCGACGAGTGATCGATCGGCAAGAGGAATCCCTTGGTCCCGTCCGCCGTGAGGCGCGGGTACAGCGTGTTGCCCGCATAGTTGCCGCGCAGGCCGGCGTTCCACGCGCTCCCGAGCTCGTCGTCGATCGCGCCGAGCGAGCGTCGGAGTGAGCGATAGTTGAGATCACCCGAGAGCGTGGCCAACGAGCTGAACGACGACGCCACGCCCTGGAAGTCAGGGACGATGGCCAAGCCGCCGTAACCCGCAGCCTGCACGGAGTAGCCGAACGTCGTGGGTCCGTCGATGATCAGGTTGTCGGTGTACTGCACGGCCAGGGAGTAGCCGCGTCGACTCATCTTGGTCGGGCCGATCAGGTCGTAGAAGTCCGCGCGATTGAACGCCCCCGTCACCTTCCAGTTCCAGTGGCGGAACACGGCGCGCAGGTGCATCCGCTCGTAGGCATCGAGTCGCTCGTCCGGCGAGTATGACGCCGTCACGTCGAGGCCCGTGGCACCGATGCGGTCGCTGAAGTTGAACCGCATTCCCGCCGCGACCGCCAGCGTGCCCAGTGCGTCCTCGTAGCCCTCGACGACCGGGTACGCGTTGTCGAGCTTGAAGTTGCTGCGCGCCCGATACGGCCGCGTCGCGCCCGCCAGCGATGCCGGATCCAGCTCGTTCATCGGCGGCGGCATCCACCCCTGTACCTCGGGACGCTTCTCGGCGATCTCGTTCCCGAGGAACTGAATCGCGCTCACCCGGCGCGGCACCGCGTTGGGGATCATCGACGGCACGAATCCGCGGCCCGAGTAGGCGAACACCACCAGCGAGTCAGCCGTCAGCGGCAGTGGCTTGAAGAACCCGGTCTCGGCGTTGCTCAGCGGCTGCATCGCGCGCCGCTCGAGGTCGAACCGGAAGATGTTCGATACGCCCGAATAGTAGGACGAGCCAAATAGGAAGCGGCCGTCCCGCGAGTACACGAAGTTGGACGGTGACCACTCGCCGAAGTCGTACAGTTCCTCGTGACCCGTGTCGCCGCGCAGGGCGGCCGCCAGCTCGATGCGCACCAGCTTCTGGTCGCCGCCGATCGCGGACATTGAGGCGATCAGATGGGCGCCGTCCGGCGCGACATCGAGGTCAAACAGATCCACGCCGTAGGGCAGGGTGCGGACCTGGTTCCACTCGGTGTACGGATGCGGAATCCTCACCAGCGTTGAGAACCCGTTGTCGTGGCGCACGCCCCAGAGCGAACGGTCCACCGGATTGAACGCGAGGTCACCGATGCGCGCGTCACTCAGGAGGCGGCGCGTTCGGCCCGTGCGCAGGTCCAGCGCATTGAGATGCCGCCAGTCGGCATTGTTGTTCGTATAGAACAGCGTGCGTGACGCCGGGTCGAATACCAACGACGTGACGGAGAGTCCAGCCGCCGCCGGAATGTCGAGCACGCGCGTGAATCGGCCCGACGCAATGTCAATGGACGCGATGTGCGCTTCCTGGCCGGGATATCGAACGGCCACGAAGATGCTCTGATTGGCCTCGTCGAACCACGCGCGCGACACCGAGCCGAGCACGCGATCGGTCAGCGGGCGCGCGACCGTCGTGGGATTCTCACGGATGGCTCGCAAGTTGGCACGCTGCCACTCGCGCTCCCAATCAATCCACCGGGTCCACTCGTCGGCGAGCGAGCGACCATATACCTGACGAAACTGCCGCGAGAAGTAGCGCTTGCTCCCCTCGCGCCGGTTCACCCACGCCAGTAGGCTGTCGTGTCCATAGCGCAGCCCGAGGTAGCTAATGAACCGCGTGCCGTAGAGGTACGAGTTGCTGCCGACCTGGAAGTCCACCGTGGTGCCCTCGGACTCCAAGCCAACGACGTCGTAGATCGTCGCGCTGTCCCGCACCAGCGTGCGGAACACCATTTCGTCGTAGGGCCCAATGGCGCGGCCGAGCCCGCCGTTCATCCAGGTCTCGAGGTACGTGGCGATGCCCTCGAGATACCAGCGCGGCGTGTACCAGCGCGGCGTGGTTAGGTAGCTGTACATCATTGACAGCGGCACCTCGGCATTCGGTGTGACCTTGCCGAAGAACAGCCCGCGGTACCGGTTGTCGGCGCGCGTCGCCTTGTCGGTCGTGACGATGTGCGCGAGCTCGTGGTTCATTGACGACGCCATCCGCTCCGGTGCGGGCGCGGACTCGTAGTCGTGTCCGTACGGGGCGATGCCCACCGTGACGTGATTCTCGGGGACGGGCCGCGCGCCGGCGTTGCCAAGGTGCCAGAGATCGTGCATCAGCACGTTCATCCGGTCTTCGGGCGCGTAGTCGAAGAGACGCTTGTGGAACCGCAGCGCGTTCTCGAAGCTGCCCGAGACCTGCGGCACGAGATACGACTGCAGCGGCGACGTCAGGATGAGCCGCATCGTCGCCGTCTCGACCGCCTGGAACTGCGCGCCGAGTGCGTGCGGAGCGAGCAACCCGAGGCAGGTGAGAAGGACCGCGGATCCGTGGCGACGCATAGGTGGGGTCGAAGTGCCCCGAAACTACCCGCCGGCCCCAGCCCCCGTAAGAGGGAGCCAGGGCCGGCGTTATGGTCCTGCCGAGGGGCGTCGCCGCCCCCTGTGGTTACTGCTGCGAGCGCATCGCGAGGTTCATAAAGACCTCGCTGAGCTGGGCGTTGCGCGAGAGCTCGCGGAACGCGTCGTTCTTCTGCAGCTCGCGGAACGCGTCGTTCGACATCACTTCGCGGAAGGCATCGTTCGACATCGCCTCACGGAAGGCATCGTTGGACATCGCCTCGCGGAAGGCGTCCATCGACATTGCGTCGCGGAAGGCCTCGTTGTTCATCGCCGCGCGGAACGCGTCGTTGTTGGCGAGTTCGCGGAAGGCGTCGCTCTTCTGCAGCTCGCGGAACGCCTCGTTGTTCGCCAGCTCACGGAACGCGTCGCTGGACTGCAGCTCGCGGAACGCCTCGCTGCTCGCCAGCTCACGGAAGGCTTCGCTGTTGGCCAGGTCGCGGAACGCCTCGCTGTTGGCGAGCTCGCGGAAGGCCTCGTTGCTCATCAGCTCGCGGAAGGCCTCACCCTTCATCAGCTCGCGGAACGCGTCGCCGCGCATCAGCTCGCGGAAGGCCTCGTTGGACTGGAGCTCCCGGAAGGCGTCGTTGTTCATCGCCTCACGGAACACGTCGCTCTTGACGAGAGTCAGGACCTCGTGGTTCTGGAAGATCAACTGGATGTCGGGGTTCGTGAGCGAGACATCCGACTCGTTCATCGTCCGGCCGCGATAGCGCGAGGCGCGCTGCACGCCGCTGATCTCGTCACCGGCGCCGATGGTGCCGATTTCGCTGCCAGACGGGGGATAGCCGCCGATGCTGTAGCCGATGATGGCGATCACAGCCACCGCGGTCGTCCCAATGATCAACGCCTTCTTCGCCATCGTCTCCTCCAGGAGGGTGGGGATGCTCTTGAGCTGAGATACGACTGACTGAACCAGTGCGGCAAGTCCGGACGGGTGCGGGGCCGCGGCCGGCGAGGCGCGCGACTGGGTCGCGTAGCGCTCGAGGATCGCGTGCCGCAGCCCCGGTGGCGGGGCCCGCTCCCCGGCCGCGCTGAGCTGTGCGGCGAGGGCGGTGAGTTCCGTGGCCAGCGCCCACGCGTCCGGATCGCGGGCCAGCAGCTCGCGGCACGCCGCCTGATCGGCCGGCGAGTTCGCGCCGTCGACCTCCTGCTGGATGAGTGCGATCTGTTCGGGCGTCAGCATTCGATTCAGTCCTGGGCCTGGAGCGCCATCCGCAGGCGCTCGCGAGCGGTAAAGAGGCGTGACTTCACGGTCTTGACGGGCACCTCGAGCACGTCGGCGATCTCCTCATATGAGAACGACACGAAATGCTTGAGCACGACGACGGCACGATCATCCGGTCTGAGCCCCATCAGTGCCTTGCCCACCCGGTCTGCCGCTTCCACCACGTTCTCGGCTAGCTCCCCGTCATCGGGGATCGAACCCTCGTCGTCCAGCCCCACGAGCCGCCGATTGCGCTTGAGGGCATTGAGCGACTCATTCACCGTCATTCGGTACATCCAACTGAAGAACCGGTACTGCGGGTCGTACTTCTCCAACGTGTCGAAGGCGTTGCCGAACACCGTCTGCGTCACGTCTTCCGCGTCCTGCACGTTCCCCAGCATCCGCAGTGCGACGTTGAAGAGGCGCCGCTGGTACCGGTCCACGAGTTCCCCCGCCGCCTCCCGTTCGCCCGCCAGACATCGCTGGACGAGCGCACGGTCCAATTCATCCCCGGCTGCGGTGGTCTCATTCACAAGTACAATCCGGCTGGGCAAAGGTTGGAAACGGGTCGCGGATAACGTGCAACCGGGGCCGGAGCGGGGCAAATCGGAGCGTTACGGCCCCCGGGGTTGGGACGTCCCGCCCTGCGAGGGGGGCGTCCCGGAAGTTGACAGCGCCCGCGCCCGAGGTGTGATTCAGCCGCTCGTCGGAGGGTGGGTGGAGCCAGGCTTCCGGATGTCCATTGGCGCAGATCGCGAAGGGGTTGGCGAGGTCCTGCGGGGCTTCGCTGACTTTGCGGCGGTGCACGCCCTGTCGGACGAGGTCCGGCGCAGCGTGAATGTGGCCCTGGACGAACTGCTCGCGAACACCGTCTCCTATGGATTGGATGCCACGAGCGGGACCGCGACGGTGGCGGCCGCCATCGCGAACGGGCGGCTGGTGCTGACGCTGACGGACAACGGACGGGAGTTCGACCCCTTCGCGCGGGCGGCGCCAGACACCACCTTGTCGGTCGAACACCGGCAGATCGGCGGACTGGGCATCCACCTTGTGAAGGAATTGATGGACGAAGTGAGTTATCGTCGGGACGGGGACCTCAATGTGGTGGTTCTCGTGAAGCGGCTCGGGGCACGCCCCGGGCCAGGCACCGTTTCGGAGGCAGGTTGATGCAAGTGAGCACGCGAACGCAGGGTGACGTCACGATTGTGGCGATCGCGGGCAGTCTCGACAGCACCACGTCGCCGGCGGCGCAGCAGGCACTGGACGCCATCGTGAAGGGCGGCGCCAAGAAACTGGCCGTCGACTTCTCGACGCTCGACTACGTGAGTAGTGCCGGCCTGCGCGTCCTGCTCGGGACGGCCAAGCAGGTGAAGGCGGCGGGCGGGGCGCTCCGGATGTTCGGGCTCAATCAGAGCGTGCGCGAGGTCTTCGAGATCTCGGGGTTCGCGTCCATCCTGCCGGTGTTCCCGGGCGAGGGCGAGGCGCTCGGCGGCTTCTGAGCCGCAGGGCGCTCCAGCGCCTCGATGCGCTGGGTCGCCACGCCGCGCATCGGGTGCTCGGCGTAGGCCAGCGTGAGGAAGACGCGATACGCGCCCAGCGCGGCCGTCGCTTGGCCGGCGGCATCCAAGGCATCGGCCATCCGGTAGTACGCGAGCGCGAACCGCGGCGCGAGGGACGCAGCGCGCTCGAATGACGCCGCGGCGTCGGCGTATTGCCCCGTCCACATCAGCACGTCGCCGCGCTGCAAGTGCACCTTGGGCTCGGCCGGGGCGAGCTCCGCGGCCAGCGCGGACTCGGCCAGCGCCGTGACGGTGTCGTTGGCCTGCATCGCGAGTTCGGCGAGTGCGAAGTGCGAGGGGAAGTACGAGAGGTCCTCGAGCAGGGCATCGCCGAAGGCCGCGCGGGCGGCCGCGTGATCGCCGCGCCGCGCGAGCAGCAGCCCCATCCGGTGGTGATGGGCGGGCACGGAGTGGAAGAAGGAAATCTCGTCGGTGTCCTCGGCGCGGCGTGCCGTGATGGCGTCACGGACGGCGGCGAGATCGGCGAGCGCCGAGTCGACGAGTTGCGCGGACTCGATGAACGGCACCAGGGCGGCGCGCATCAGGCCACGTTCGAGGCGGATGAGGGCGGTGTCGCCGCCGTCCTCGAGGGCCTTGTTGAAGTACGTGTCTGCGGCTTCCACGTCACCCGAGGCGAAGGCCCAGCGCGCACGGGGCAGCGGTGGCTGCCTGAACATCGCCATATCGACCGTCGTCTCGGTGGCGCGCGGGGCGTCGATGCGGATGAGCGCCAGCAGCAGGGTCTTCGAATGGCGCGGATACAGAAGCGCGTCAAGCCGGTTGGCTCGCCGGTTGAGCGAATCCACGAGCTGCGCGCGCGGGTCGCGCAGGGCACGGCGCCGCCCACGGTAGTAGCCGCGCAAGAAGCGAGCGTCCTCGATGGTGATGGCAACCCGCAAGCCGTCGAGCGCCTCGGGCATCGTCGGGTCCAGGGCCACCGCGCGCTCGTACAGCTGTCGGGCCCGGCGGGGATTCTCGAGCAGCAGTGACTCCGCGTAATTCACGACGGCGATCGGATTGAGCGTGTCGGTGAGCGTGGCCATCTGCACAGAGGGCTCGCTCGAGATGGTGCCGCTACGCCGCTGCGCGAGGAGCGACGCCGCGGTTCCGCCGACGAGGAGCGCGGCGAGCGCAGCGTACCGCGCGCAGTGCCCGACAATCCTCGTGATGCCCCAGCCACTCGTCGCCACAGCGGAGACTCCTGCCGGTGTCGCCGTATACCCTGCGTGTTAATGGTTGCACGGGCAAGTCTTGGTGGCGAAACTGGCGAGCGCGCTGCATTTTCGGAGGACACCACAAGAGACGGAGGCCCGGATGCTGCTTCACGAAAGCTCCCTGCGCGCCATCCAGCGCTACTGCACCCACAACAGCGCGTTGCTGAAGAAGTCGACGGAAGCAGGTTGCTTGTGTTGCGGCGCCACATTCGCCCCGAGTGATGTCAAGGAGTGGACGCACGACGAAGATGCCGCCAAGAGCGATCATCTCGAGTCGTCCGCGCTCTGTCCCCGCTGCCGGCGGCAGGCGGTTCTGCCCTCGGCGGCGCCGATTGCGCTCAGCCCCGAACTGCTCATCGCGGTCCGACAGTTCTGGTTTAGCCACGTGAGCTAGCGGGCTCGCGCCGCGAGGCGCGAACGCCAGTCGAAGAAACCCGCGCCGCGCCCCTTGTGTGTCGCGGCGCGCTGGGCAGATTGCCAAAGATGCCGCTACGGTCGCAGTCCGCGTTTTTGCGCGCCGCAATGGTCCTTACGGCTGTGGGTTGCCTCTCGCCCAGCCTGGCCTACGCGCAGGGGCCGCCGCCGTCACCACCATCGGCGCCTGCGCCCCTCGCACCGCCCACGGGCGCCGATGCGGGTTTCGCCGCGTTCCGTGCCTCGCTCACACGTCCAGACACGGCTTCCTGGGTCGTGTACGCGGCCGCGCGGTACACGGTGCTCATTCGACCGCCGCACGCGCGAAGTGGGCCGATCTCGGTGGCGCTGCTTCGGGCCGGGCTTGAGTCGTGTGCGCCTTCGGTGGATCTCCGCGAGAGCTCGATCGACTCTCTGATTGCGGCGCGCCCGTTCGCCGCCTTTGACGCCGCCACAGCGGACCATCCTTTCGTCGAGATCACCGTGGCGCCGCGCTCGGGCCGCCCGATCTCCTGCGAGCGTCCGCCGGAGGGGGATCAGGCCTCGATGGCGCTCATTGCCGAGGGCATCTACGCGACGAACGAGCCCACGGCTCCGCCGACGAGCAGTGTGGACGCCGTGGAGCTCGAGGTGGGCGGTGCAGTTCGGGTGGCCTCGATCGCCGGCCTCGTGGCCGCCACACGACTCGGACCCAGCGGCTTCGTAGGCCGCGACGGACTCAGTGTGGTGCGGTTGTACGTCCCGATCGATGCACTCGTGCGCCAATCCGGCGGGGACTCGCCACTGAGACTGCGCGTCTGGAGCGTGGCGCGGAGTGAACCGACGGAGATTGAACTGCCCGGATCTTTGGTGGCGCAAGTCATTCGCAGCACGGTGCCGTGGCGTGTCGCCCGGATGCGCGAGGGCGCGCTGCCCGAGTTGCCGGTGTCGCTCCCGCGCCCGCGCGACGCCGCCCTGGCCGCTGCGCACGACGCGTTCGTGCGCGGGGAGTTTGTGTCCGCCACGCGCGACGCGACCCGGCGTCTCGACGCACCGGCGCCTCGCGATGATGTGGTCTCGTCGAGCTTGCAGATCGGCTTCAGCTTTGCCGCGGCGGGCGACGAGGCGCTCGGGCGTTGGTTCGTGCATCGTGCGCTCGCAATGGAGCCCTGTCTCGAGCTGCCGGAGACCGCGCCAGCGAGATTCCGCGATTTGACCGACGCGATGCGGCCGCCGACGCGCTGTGGTGCCGTCGGAGCGCGGCGCATTCTGCTCGGCGCGTGGTATCCGGGCCGGGCGCAGCGGGTCGCGTTCCCGGAGGACCGATCAGCGGGCCTCGTGCCGGCTCTCGCGGCTGGCCTGATCGGCGTGTACTCGCTCTCGTTGCACCGAGACGCCGATCGCCTCTACGCCGAGTACAATCGCGAGATCGTCAATCCGCAGGCCAAGTACTTTGACGCGCGGGCCGCGCACATCCGGGCGAATCAGGTGGGCGCGATGGTGTACGTGGTGTGGGCGGCGAACATCGCGTGGACGGTGTGGATGGATCGGCGGCAGGAGGCCACGGTGGAGGCGGTGCGCAACTACGGCGTCCGTGGGGCGGCGCCGGCTCGCATCGAACCTGCAGCGGGCGGCCTGGGACTCTCGGTGGTGTTCTTCTGATGCGAAGCCGCGTGCTTGCCCCTCGTGTGCTCGTTGCGCTCGTGCTCATCGGCGCCTGCATTGAGTTGCCGCTGGAGCGCTCGAACTTCTACGATGTGGAATCCGGTACCCGGATCGAGCTGAACGGCGTCCCCGACACCACCAACAGTGTGGGCGACCCGTTCGAGATCACGGTCACGCTCGTGCCCCAGCCGTCCGCGAGCACGGCCCGTCCCGAGGTCGCGATCGACTACCCGTTCGGCGTCATCACACGCACGGGCGTCTCGACGTATGTCACGTCCGCTGGAGCCGGCTACCTGCCGGTGCGTGCAGTGCTGCGCGCGTCGTTCTCCGGCGTCATCAACGGACCGACGACCGAGCGCGCCGTGATTGTGCGGCAACGCCCGGTAAGCTTGCAGTTGCTCTGCGCCTCGGGCGACGGCTGCGCGACCGTACCGAGTGGCGGCGCGGTGCGGCAACTCTCGTTTCGAGCGAACGACGCGCGGGGCGCCCGCGTGCAGTTCCCCGAAGGTGCGTTCCGCTATGGCAGCGTAATCTCGCGTGATCCAACGCGCGTGCAGGTGGCGGGGCGGCCGACCGGCGGCGTGATCGAGGTGCGCAGCGGCGTGCCCGGTGTCACGTGGGTCGTGATGACCGGCGACAACGGCACGCGCGACTCGCTGCGCGTGGAGGTGCTGCCGTGACACCTCGACGCTCCGTGATGCGCGGTGTGGTCGGGCTCGTGGCCATCGGCGCGGGTCTCTCTTGCGGCAAGGACGCGCCAACGCTGCCCGCGGTGCCGCGTGTGGACCTCGTGCCGAACATCGAGTTCGAGACGGCCGTCCGAGCCGGCGGGGCCACGGAGCTCTTCGTGGAAGTCCCGAGCAATCGCCCGGTGCGGGTGTTCGCCGGTGGTGTGGATGGCACACCGAGCGATTCGTTCGTCGTGATCGCCCGTGCCGCCGACGGCGTGACCGAGCTCGGGCGCATCGCGGTTGGCGGCAATCCCGGGATTCTGCGCTCGCGTACCATCGTGCTGCCGGCGTTCCCCGTATCGCAGATCCTCCCGCTGGAAGTCCGCGGACTCCGCGCCGCAGACCGCGGGCGCGTGAGACTCCTGGCCGAGTTGCCCACGTCACTCCCGGAGACCGCTGCGCCCACCTTCGTCGTCGGCGACACGATCTTCGAGACCTTCGACGGATTCCTCGACCAGGACATCTTCACCTTCTCCCTGGTCGCCGGGCAGGAAGTGATTGTCAAGCTCGCCAAGCTTGGCGGCACTGCTGTCACGTCCACATCGCTTCAGGTGTTGTCGGCGACGTCGCTCACGCCACTTCTCGACTCGGCGCGGTCGGCGGCGACGTCCACGTTGGACGAGCACTCCCTCGTCTTTACCGCGGCGGTCACCGCGCAGTACCGCGTGCGGGTGATCGGCCCGTCGTTCGGCGGCGACGTGCAGGCGTGGTCCTTGGGCGGGTTCCGGCTACTCGTGCAGACGCGCGAACGCGGTCCCGAGTCAGCGCCGGAGTCCTTCGCTCTCGGCGACACGCTCACGGAGGCGTTGGACTACGTCGGCGACGTGGACCGTTTCATCGTGAACATCTCGCCGGGCGTGCCGCTCGAGCTGCGTGCTCGCGTGGATGGCGTGATGGACGAGCCGCTGGTGATCTCGTTGGCCGAGCCCGCGGGTGGCACGGTGACGATGATGCCGAACGTCGTGACGGACTGGGCGAACGCGTGGCGGCACGAGTTCACGCCCTACGGCGCCGGGCAGCTCACCGTGACGGTGCGCGGACCAACGCGCGGTCTCGCTTCCCGGGCGACGACGCGCTACCAACTGAGCATCGGGCCGCCGGAGCGAACGCCGGAGTTCGTGTCGGCGGTCACGGCGCCGGGCAATACGGTGACGGGCGAGTCGCTCGCCGGGTGTGCGGATGTAGATGAGTTTGCGTTCACGCCGAGCGTTAGCGTGGAGTTGGCGATGGGCGTGACGCGGGGTGCGTCGCCGGGCTGTGCGCTCAACTTCTGGGTGATTGGCCCGGGTGGCGATGTCCTTCAAACGCTTGGGCCGTTCGCGGACGCCGTCACGGACGTCGACGCCGCGCGGCTCGCCCGCTATCCGTTCGCTGCGGGCCAGACGTACCGCGTGCGTGTCTGGGCGGATCAGAACCTCGTGCGCTCCGCGCCGGCGACGCCCTACAGCGTTGAACTGTTCGCCGTGGACAGTCTGCCGGAGTCCGGCCCGACGACACTCTCATACGACGGCAGCATCGTTGAGGAGTCTCTGGTGCGATGCGGCGACGTGGATTCCTTCGCGCTGCCGACGGTGCCAACCGGAACCCGCGCCCTGCTGAGTGCGGTCGTCGATCGCCCGACCACGTGCACGATCTGGCTAACCGTGCAACGCGCCACGTTCCAGTATTGGTGGGAGCCGGTCATCGAGTATTTCCCGGGCTCCGCGACAACAGATCTCGACGCCGCAACGCGCTCGTTCACGACCGGCGAGACGACGGAGCGGGTTGTGTTGCGGTCCACGAGTGTGGGACGCACCGCCGACCGCGGGGCGCTCGTGCGCCTGCGCGTTGACACGATCTCGCTGGCGCCGGAGGTCGCAGGGGTTTCGATCAGCCCCGTCGACACCGTGGACGAAACACTCTCGCGTTGCGGCGATGAGGACCATTTCACGCTGCAGGGGCAGGCGGGGGATGAGATCGAGGTCACGATGGCGCAGGGTCGCGGACTGAGCTGCGCGCTCCACCTCCTCCGCGTGAATCCGTTCGGCGGAATCGATACGGTGCTCACGCTCCCGCCTGCTGGCGTCGCCGACACCGTGCGCGGGTACCTCAACGTCGTCAGCACGGGTCCGGTGCCACTCCGCGTGGTGAGCACAGTCGTTGGTGCGACGGCAGATCGCGGCGCGCCGTATCGCCTGGCGTTCGGTCCACGCGACGTGGCACCCGAGTTCGTACCGGCGGCGCTGGCGCTCGGGGTCGAGGTATTCGGAGAGGATATCGCGGGCCCGGACGATGTGGACGTCTTCACGGTCGTACTCGACTCGACGGCGCGCTACGGCTTCCGGTGGATGGGCGAGCCGACGGCGACGCTGCAGGGGACCGGCGGGGTCATCGCACTCTCGGCGAACGCACAGACCGCCGTCGACGGGCGCCGCTACCTATGGCCGATCGAGACCGGCGCATCCGGGACGTTTCGGCTGCGCGTGACGCCGAGTGCAACGGCGAGTGGCGTGCAGCCGTACGCCTTCACGCTGTACCAGATTGACTCGCTGCCTGAAGACAATCCCGGACTGAGCGTCGGGACTGAGATCACGGAGTCACTTGCCCCGTATGGCGACTGGGATGTATTTCGGATTTCCGCCGTCGCGCTGCAGTGGTACAGCATATGGCTCCAGCCGGCGCCGGGCAGCACGGGATCCCTGAACGGGTGGCTCAGCGGCGATGCGTACGCCGACATCGCGCCATCAGCGTATCCGTCCGTTGTCCTCGCTTGGGGGCCGTCACCGCGGCTTGAAGTGCGCGGGCTCCTGAACCAGGTGAATCAGCCGGGCGCGTACCGCCTGCGCGTGCTCGCCGTCCCCATTGAGCCCGAAGTGGCCTCGGCGACGCTCTCACCCGGTGACAGCGTCACGACGGAACAGCTCGACGCCCTCGGCGACGCCGATCGCTTCACGATGTCCGTGACCGCCGGAATGCGGATTCGCATCGCGTTGCTGCAGCCGACAGGCTGTCCGCTGGGCTCGCTGCGCCTCAATTACAGTGGAGCGGGCAGTTCCGGTGAGTTCCCGTCGTTCGACGCGGATGTGTTCGACTGGATTCTCGAACCGTCGGAGACCGGCCAGATCTCGCTCGTCGTCTATCCGACCACGAGCGGCTGTGTGACGGGACCCTATCGACTGCTCACCAGAGTCCTCCCCTGATGATGCACGCCGAGACTCGCGCCTACAATCGCGCCCTGGCTCCAGGCGATCGCAAGATCGTGACGCTGCTCGCACGGACGATCGAAGCGGAACTCACTGATGCCGAGAACCGTGTCTGGCACGCCCACCCGGTGTGGTTCCTCGACGGCAATCCAATCGTCGGCTACAGCAAGCTCAAGGACGGCGTGCGGCTGCTCTTCTGGAGCGGCCAATCCTTCAAGACGAAGGGCCTGAGCAAGGAGGGCAGCTTCAAGGCCGCCGAGGAGCGCTATCGCAGCGCCGATGAAGTGGACGTCGAGCGTCTCACCGCGTGGCTACGCGAGGCGCACGACGTCCAGTGGGACTACAAGAACATCGTGAAGCGCCGCGGCAAGCTCGTGCGCATCCGCACTACGGCGCGTCGCGCTTAACCTCAGGCTCCGCGGCGGCGGCCGCGCCGGTGGAAGCGTCGGCGGCACCGTCAGCGGCACCGCCGGCGGGAGCCGCATCAGTGCCGTGCTTCTTGCCGAGCGCCTGCGAGAGCTTCTCCTCCAGCGCCTTCGCCTCGGCCTCGTGGCCGGCGAGCGTTGCGTAGAGCCGCTCGAGCGCCTCGGGCTCCAGCTCGCGGCCGTCCCGCCGCGCGCGGTGCAGGGAATAGCCCAGCGCCTGCGCAGCCTTGTCCGCCTGCTGTCGCACGCGGAACAGGTCGATTCGGATCTTGCCCTCGTCGAGGGCCTCGCGCGCCACGCTGCCGGCGCGATCGAGTTCGGACTGCAGCTTGGACCAGAGCGACATCGTGCCCTCCTGGCGGCACGTGGGGATGCCCACCCTACGGCGCGGTGTGAGACGGTGTTTCGTCTCGCCGCGGCCTCGGCGAGGCCGAGTCCGGTCGTTGCGCTGCGTCAGTTCCCGCCCGGCCCCGCTGCCCGCCGATAATCCAGCGGCGGCGGCCGATCCCCCAACAGCGCGCGATACGTGAAGTCCGGCCCTACGCGCTCGCGGTACTCCGTCTTCGCCGCCTGCACGAGATCCGGCCGCGTGAACAGATCCACGGCCGTCATCGCCATCGACTTGGCCGCAATGACCATCCCCTTGTTGCCGATGCTCATTCCGCCCGCCGCCACAGCTTGCCACGAGTGCGAGCTCGTCCCCGGCACCCAGGTGGCCGCGCGCAGCCCGACCGTCGGCACCACCCAGCTCACGTCAGCTACGTCCGTGGATCCACCGCCAGGATTCCCCTCCACGATACGGAACGGTTGCACGGTCGAGGCCAAGGTCAGCGGCGGCGGCTGTACACCGAACGTCCCACGAATCATCTCCGCGAACGCACGTTCTGCGTCGGTATAAGTCTGGCCGCCTACCGCGACGAGGTTGGCGTGCATCGCGCGTTGCAGCGCCACGTTCGGCAGCAGGTTGTAGACGCCGTGAATCACCTCGTGCGTCACCGTCGTGCCCGTGCCGAGCGCCGCGCCCTCCGACGCCTTCACCACGCGATCGAACAGCTCCTGCACGATGCGCGGATCGTGATGCCGCACGTAGTAGAACACCTCGGCGAAGTCAGGCACGACATTCGGTGCACTGCCGCCCGACGTGATCACGTAATGAATGCGCGCTTCGCTCGGCACGTGTTCGCGCATCAGGTTGACCATATGGTTCATCGCTTCGACGCCGTCGAGCGCCGAGCGCCCGCGCTCGGGGGCGCCCGAAGCGTGCGCACTGACGCCGCGGAATCGGAACTTGGCGCTCTTGTTCGCGAGCGAACTCGCCGCCTCCGCGGAGTTGCGGTCCCCCGGATGCCAATGCAGCACTACGTCCACATCACGGAACAACCCTGCGCGCACCATATAGACCTTCCCGGCGCCGCCCTCCTCAGCGGGCGTGCCGTACACGCGAATCGTCCCGCGCTGCCCACTCTGCTCCAGCCACTGCTTCACCGCCACGCCAGCGGCAGTTGACGCCGCCCCGAAAAGGTGGTGCCCACACGCGTGCCCCGCCGGCTTGTCGTTCAGCGGCTCGCGCTCCGCGCTGCGCGACTGCGTAATGCCCGGCAGCGCATCAAACTCTGCAAGAATCCCAATGACGGGTCCGGCCCCATTGGTCCACGTCGCCACGAACGCCGTGGGGATGCCGGCGACTCCCGTCTCGACGGTGAAGCCCGCCTCTCGCAGCGTCTGCTGCAGCAGTCGCGACGAGCGCTCCTCCTGATATCCCACCTCCGCCCAATCCCAGATCTGCTGGGCAATGCCGCTGTACTGAGTGGCATTCTCGTCCACGAACCGTGTCACCAGCGCCTTCCCAGCCGTCGCCGCGCGATTCGCCTGCGCCTGAAGCGGCGGGGAAGAGAGCAGGAGCGCACCGAGCGCGAATGTGCACCGTGTGAAACGCATCACCGGATCTCCGAAAGTGAAGAGCGAAAAGCGATGGGAAGAAGCAAGGAGCGCAGAGCGACAGCTGAAGGCACGAGGGTACGAGGCAGAAGGGTTCCTACCTGGAGCCCTTCACGCCTCGCACTTGAGTCCTCGCTTCTCCCTCTTACTCTTCGCTCCTGGTTCTTCGGCCTACGGCCGATACGGTCGTCCCGGAAGCCGCCGGTACCGCTCCAGCAGCTGCTCCTGCCGCGACGGCGCCGTAAACTCCTGCCCCCGCACGAATACGCGTTCGGCCACGCTGCTGAACTCGAACGGATCGCCGCTCCACACCACCACGTTCGCGTCCCGGCCCGTGGCAATCGCACCAATCCGATCGCTCACGCCCATAATCTCAGCCGGCACGAGCGTGATGGCGCGCAGCGCGTCCTCCCAGCTCATTCCGTAGGCGACGGCATTGCCCGCCTCCTGCCGGATGTTGCGCACGTTGAACGTGTTCACATCACCGGGGCCATTGCCGATCAGCACCACGGTCACGCCGGCCGCACGAAGCAGTGCGGCGTTCTCTTGGCGCTGTCCCAGCGTGTTGAAGCCGTCGGGGATGCTGTTCATTGCCCCCGTGAACACCGGCACACTCGCCGCTGCGATCTCGCGCGCGACCATCCAGCCCTCGGCGGCGCCGCCGAGCCAGAGCTTGATCTCGTACTCCTTGGCGAACGCGATCGCCTCGAGGATGTCGCTCGCGCGATCAACCGTGAGGAGCAGGGGCAGTTGGCCCGCGAGCACGGGAATCAGGGCTTCGAGGTCCTGCTGGCGCGCCAGGAACTCGCGCGTGCCACCGCGCTCGAACTCCGCGCGCCGTACCTGGTAGCTGCGCACGTCGTTCATCAGTTGGCGCCAGCGCGCCCAGTACTCGCCGCGCGAGTTGCTCTCGCCCGCGCCCGGGTTGTCGAAGTTGCCCATCATCGCCACGGGCCCCTTGCGCAACATTTCGCTGACCGAGCGGCCCTCGACGAGATCCAGCAGCGCAGTCTTGCCGCTGACCATCCCGCCGTTGCCATACACGGCGACGGACGTCACGCCCTCGTCGCGCGCAGGGGCGAAGAGGTTGCTGGCTGGGTTGATGCCCCGCCACACCTCGAAGCTCGCGGCGACGCCGCGCGAACCGCGCGCGCCCGCATCGTTGTAGCCGCCCGAGAACTGCGGGCTGCCGGCCTCACTCAATCCGAGCGTGGTCGCGCTGTTGATGAAGCCTGGCACCACCCACTTGCCGCGGGCGTCCACGCGCGTCGCCCCGTCCGGAACGGGAATGTCGCGGCCAACGGCAGTGATCCTGCCGTCGCGGATGATCACGGTGCCATTCTCGATGCGCGGACCGCTCACCGGGTACACGGTGCCGCCCACGATGGCGATCGTCTGTGCCTCAAGCGACGTCGCGGCGAGCGCCGCGAGCGTCAGTGCACGAAGGAACGTAGAGCGCATTAGCGGTTCCCCCGGTTGGCCGGCACGAAGCCGAGTTCAAAGTCGGTACGCCAATTCTGCTGCGGATCGTTGCGGTCGTAGAGCAGGGCACCGTCAATCCACACGCGCTCGGCGCGCGAATACACCGAGAACGGATGGCCGCTCCACAGGACGAGGTCGGCGTTCTTGCCCACTTCGAGCGAGCCCGTCTGCCGGTGGATGCCCAGCGCCCACGCGGGATTGATGGTGATCCACCGGATCGCGTCGTCGTCGGAGATGTTGAGGCCCGCGGCGCGCGCCGCCGCCAGCGACTTCGCCGCTTCCTGGTTCAGCCGCTGCGAGTACGAGGGATCATCCGAGTGCACGATCGCGCGCGCGCCAGCCGCGTGCACCAGCCCGACGTTTTGCTTGATGCCGTCGAGCGCTTCCATCTTGAAGCCGCCCCAGTCGGACCAGATGCTCGCGGAGATCGAGTCCGCCGCCAGGCGATCGGCGATCTTGTAGGCCTCGACGCCGTGGTGGAAGGAGCGGATGTGATAGCCGAACTCGCGGGCGATATCCATCATCACCAGCATCTCGTCGGCCTGATAGCAGTGGTTGTGGATATAGATGTTGCCGCGCAGCACTTCGGCCAACGTCTCGAGCCCGAGGTCGCGCGTCGGCGCATCGCCCGTGGGATTCGCGTTGTAGCGATCCCAGCGACGCCGATACTGCTCCGCGCTGATCCACGCGGCGCGATACCCGGCCACGTTCGCCATCCGCGTGGAGGGACCGCGGCTCGCGTACACGCGCTTGGGGTTCTCGCCACAGGCCATCTTGAGTCCGTAGGGCGCGCCCGGGAACTTCATATCCTGCACCGAGCGGCCCGGCACGACCTTGAGCGTCACCGAGCGACCGCCGATCAGGTTCGCCGAGCCCGGCA
>CAYPYY010000011.1:36423-40475 GCA_964414995.1 uncultured Gemmatimonas sp. | reverse complement strand
AGCCGTGGCGCCACGCGGCGCGCGAGCGGGGCGACGTCGCTCAGGTCGGGCATCGTGATGGTCACGACCGTCGCGCCGCGCGCGCGGAACGCGCGCAGCAAGGTCTCGAGATCACGCAGCACCGCGTCGAGATTGAAGTTGCTGCGGATGATGTCGTTGGTGCCGGCGAAGACCGAGACCAGATCCGGCTCCATCGCGAGCGCGGGCTCGAGCTGCTCCGCCACCAGGTGGCGCATCTTGCGACCGCGTACGGCGAGGTTGGCGTAGAGCAGCGGCTCCGTCTGCGCGCGCGCGACGTGCTCGGCGAGGCGATCGGCCCAGCCGCGGTGGCGGCCGCTGGGCGTGAGGTCGTCTTCGAGGCCTTCGGTGGAGGAATCGCCGAGGGCGACGTAGCGGGAGAATGGCACGGCGCGGGGAGCGGGTATGGGGTGCGCTTGAAAGATGTCGTGGCGCACCACGCGCACGGTACCAAGACGGCTCCTTCGTTGAAAGGAGATGCAATCCTACATAGCTTGGCAAAGACCCTCAGGAGGCAGCTGTGACCAAGCCCCGCCGCGTCACCGGGCGCAGGAACGTGCAGTTGAATCAGGACAAGCGGGGTGCCGCCAAAGCGGCACGCGGCGCAATCAGCAGGTCGAGCGCGGTGGACGCGACGCTTGAACTCATCGACTTCCGCACGGAAGTGTTTCAGGGTCTCGATGCGCTCGCGACGGTCGGTGGCTTCGAGCCCGCGAAGCAGGCGCGGCGGACGGCGCGCTAGGGCAGATTGCGCGCGGCGCTCACGCTGAAGTCCGCCGACCTACGGCGTCTTGGCGATCGAGTCGAGCACGCGGTTCCGAGCGGCGGCGCTATCGCTGGCGGCGAGCGCCTTGTTGACGCCGCCGGCGCCGGGGAGGCGCGACGCACCAATGCTGCTGTCGGCAGTGCGCTGTTGCTCGGGGGTGCGCTGAGTGGCGGGGGCCGGGGTGGAGTCCGAGCAGGCGGCCGACAGCGTCACGACCGTGATGAAGACGACACGCATGCGGCGATCTCCTTGCAGCGAAACGGGACGGTGCGCGGCATCACGATGTCGGGCCGCGTAAACCCAAAGGTATCCTCAGAGCCAGACTCCCATCACCTCCATTTGTGACTACATTGTAGATACACATTTGGAGACCGCAATGAGAACTCGAGTGATCAAGATCGGAAACTCGCGCGGCGTGCGTATCGCAAAGCCACTTCTTGAGGAAGCGGGGCTCACCGACGAGGTGGATATCCGAGTCGAGCCTGGCCGCCTTGTCATTGTGTCCGCGAGCGCGCCGCGTGCCGGGTGGGAGGAGGCGTTCCGCGCTGCCGCCGCGCCGCCCGTGCTCGATGAGCCGACTCCCAATCGGTTCGACGCTGAGGAGTGGGAGTGGAAGTGACCTCGCCTCGGCGCGGCGACGTGTATCTCGTCGATCTCGATCCGACCAAAGGAAGCGAGATCCGCAAGCGGCGTCCCTGCGTCATCGTCTCGCCGGATGAGATGAACCGCTATCTGCGGACCGTGATTATCGCGCCGATGACCACCAGCGGATACCCGTATCCCTCGCGCGTGCGATGCCGGTTTGACGGCAAGGACGGCTCGGTAGCACTCGATCAACTCCGCGCCGTTGACGCACAGCGCCTACGCCGCCGCGCCGGACAGCTCTCTCCTGCGACACTACGCCGCGTGTTCGCGGTGCTTCAGGAGATGTTTGCGCCGTAACGCGTCGTGTCGAGCTTGATCCGGGCCTGGCTCTAGTACCGCCAACTCCGCAGATCCGCCCCCGGCGGCGCCGTCATCAGCATCCGCTCCACCGCCCACGGCAACACCATCTGCGGATACCGCAGCCGTGAGTACGCATTGCTCCGCGTGTGGTCCCCGTTCCAGCAATGCTCGTCGCGGTCGCCGTAGTCCACCACCGCATCGGCAGGCGGATTCGCCGTGCGCAGGAACTTCTCTACCTCGTACACCGCGTTGTTGAGGTAGTAGTTGTCCATATCGCCCACATAGATGCGCAGCTTGCCGCGCAGCTTGGGACCGAGCGTGGCCCAGTCGCGCTGAAGGATGTGGGTGAGATCCCAGTTGTCGCGCCAATGCCGCGCGACGGCGGTGTCAATCACGCCGGTGCGCTTGTCCCAGATGGGCGCGGGGTATCCGTCGGGCCCCACCGGCGAGTACACGCTCTCCCACACATCCCACTGATCGCCGGAGCGCGTGCGGGTGCCGAGCGCGAGTTCGCGGTGGTTCATATCCTCGACCGTGGCGGTGATGTGGCCGAGGTAGTTGCGCTGTGCGGGGCGACGCGTGCGGCGGAAGGGACCTTCGCTGTAGTACGCGTTGCGATCGCGGTAGATGTTGACTGTTGTGTAGTGGCGGAAGTCGATCGGATCCGGGCAGGCGATCCACGCGCCGTTGAAGAAGTCCGGATAGAACATCTGCACGGCCATCGCTTCCCATCCGCCGGTGGAGCCGCCGTAAGTGAAGCGCGCCCAGCCCTGCCCGATCCCACGGAAGCGACGTTCGATCTCCGGAATCAGCTCGTAATTGATCGCATCGCCGTAGGGTCCGTTGTTGGCGGAGTTCACGGCGTACGAATCATCGTAGAACGGCGTCGCGTGCTGGATCTGCACGAGGAGCACGCGCGGGAATCCGGGACCAGTCCAATCCTTGTAGAGCTGGTACGCAAGTTCCTGTTGGATGCGATTGTAGCCGGCGAGCCCGAAGCGCGCGCTGTAGTCAGGCGCGAGGTTGGGATCGGGCGGCGTCTCGCGAAAGCCATCGACGCCCGAGGGGAAGTGACCGTGGTTCACGACGAGCGGATAGCGCGCGTCGGGATGTGAGTCGAGCCCTTCGGGCAGAAGAACCCAGGCGCCGAGGTACATATCGGTGCCCCAGAACTGCGAGAGGCGTTCGGAGCGAATGCGCAGGTACTTCACGTACTTCGTCTCTTGCAGCGCGAAGTCGCGAACCGGCGGAATCTCCTCGGTGAGCTCGAGCGCGATGCGCGAGCCCGCGCCGATGGTGACGTTGACAGGCCGCGAGTAGAGGTTGCCCGGCTTGCGCGTGAGCTGCTGCCCTTCCCAGCGATCGGGTGGCAGCTTGACGGTGAAGCCGTCGGCGCGGCGGAAGGTTTGGTAGCGGTTCACCAGCGCCTGCACGCGATAGCGACCGGGCGGGAGATCGCGGAGCGAGGCGAGCGGGTAGCCGAACGCACTCGCGTCGATCGTCGTGGGTGCGCCCGGACGCCACGCGTCTACGTCAACGCCGGTGACCTGTGCGGTCGCGACGTTATCGCTAGCTTGGAAGCGCGGTTCGCCGGTGGTGTCGGCGCTGATGTAGACGAGCACGCGCCCATCTATAGGAGTCGCCGAGCGAGTGGCCGGGAACGAGATCGTGAAGCGCGGGCCTTGGGCGGCGAGTGCGGCCGGCAGCGCGAGTGCGACAACCAACGCCACGACGATCCCGCGCCGCATTTGCCGGCCGTTACGTCGCGTCAGCGGCCGGAGGCGTCACCGCGGGCGCGCTCGACGCGCTCTTGCGGCTGCCCCAGTGCGAGCGGCTATCGCGCGGCTGCGAGAGGCGGAAGATGCGCTCGTCGTAGAACGCGACCACGCGGGCCTGGACGGATGCGCGCGTGTCGCTGGAGCCGACCTGGAAGGGGGCGTAGCGCTGCGGATCGCGCGAGACGGAGAACCACCACCAGTCTTCGCCGGCGACGCGTGGTTCGATGGTGCAGCAGTAGTGGCGGCCGCCAGCCTCGAACTCGAAACCCTTAATCATTGCTGCTCACGGAAATGGGGAAGCCCCCGCGTGGTGCGGATTAGGAGTCTAATCGGTTTGTCCCTGGCGGGCCGGAAACGGACGGAAGTTGACATACTCAAGATATTGAGTATTTTTACTCACCATATTGAGTAAAATGTCACTTCATTATATGCGGCCTCAGGCCGCCACCCTCCGCAGTCGCCTCGAGCAGCCGCGGCGCTTCATCCAAGTGGTCACCGGCCCGCGCCAGGCGGGCAAGACCACGCTGGTCGAGCAGGCCGTGTCC
>CAYPYY010000011.1:12160-36323 GCA_964414995.1 uncultured Gemmatimonas sp. | reverse complement strand
GGTCACCGGCCCGCGCCAGGCGGGCAAGACCACGCTGGTCGAGCAGGCCGTGTCCACGCTCCCGACGCCCGTTCGCTACGCCAGCGCCGATGAGCCCTCCCTCCGCGGTTCGGAGTGGATCGAGCAACAGTGGAATGCCGCGCGTCTTGAGTCGAGCGATGCTGCCGGCGTACTCGTGCTCGACGAGATTCAGAAGATTCCCGGATGGTCCGAGACCGTAAAGCGGCTCTGGGATGATGACACGCGCCACGCGCGTCCTCTTCACGTCGTCCTGCTGGGCTCCGCCCCGCTGCTCATCGCGGACGGGCTCACGGAGAGCTTGGCTGGTCGATTCGAGACGATTCCCGTTGCGCACTGGTCGTTCGCGGAGATGCGCGACGCATTCGGGTGGACGGTCCAGCAGTACGTGTTCTTCGGCGGCTATCCTGGCGCGGCGGCGCTGGTGGGCGACGAGGAGCGCTGGACGCGCTACGTGCGCGACAGCCTGATCGAGACCTCAATCGCGCGCGATGTGCTGTTGCTGACGCGCGTGGACAAGCCGGCGCTGCTGCGCCGGCTCTTCGAGCTCGCGTGTCGGTACTCCGGCCAGGTGCTCTCGTATACCAAGATGCTCGGCCAACTGCAGGACGCCGGCAACTCGACGACGTTGGCGCACTATCTCGACCTGCTCGCAGCCGCGGGAATGGTGCGCGGCTTGCCGAAGTTCACGGGCGATGTCGCGCGCAGCCGTGGATCGAGCCCGAAGCTGCAGGTGCTCAATACGGCGCTGATGACGGCGATGTCCGGCTTGCGCTTTGAGGATTCGCGACGCGACACGGAGTTCTGGGGGCGACTGGTGGAGTCGGCCGTGGGAGCGCATCTCGCGAACGCGGAGCTGCGTGGGGAGTGCAGCGTGCACTATTGGCGCGAGCGGAACTCCGAGGTGGACTTTGTGGTGCGCGCAGGGTCGACGGTGACGGCGATCGAGGTGAAGAGTGGCCGAGCACCGGTAGCGCATCGTGGATTGGGAGCGTTCTCGCAGGCGTTCAGTCCGCAGCGGACGTTGTTGGTGGGTGGGGACGGGATCTCGCTTGAGGAGTTCCTCGCGAGACCGGTACTCGAGTGGCTTGGCGCGTAGCGCGGTGAGGAAGCGCGCGCATCCGAGGCCGCCGGTGGATCCGGCGTTGCTCAACCCGACGCCGGAGACGATGTGGACGAACCTCGGCTATTGGCCGGGGGCGACTTCATATGTAGAGGCAGCGCGGGAGCTGGCGCGACGGGTGGGGCAGGCGGCGCAGCTGAGGCCGGGTGATGTTGTGCTCGACTACGCGTGTGGGTATGGGGATTCGTTGAAGTTGTGGGTCGAGGAGTTTGGAGTGGCGCGGGTGGTTGGGGTGGAGCCGGATCCGTCTGTCACTTCGATTGTCGCGCGGCGAGTTGCGGAGTGGGGGCTCGCGGATCGGGTGTCGGTGATGACGGCGCGGGCGGAGGATGTGATGCCGTCGGAGTTGGTGCCGCGGGCGAGTGCGGTGGTGTGTGTGGATGCGGCGTATCACTTCGCCAATAAAGCTGGGTGGATGGGGCGGGTGGTACGTGGGTTACCGGCTGGAGGGAGGGTTGGGGTTTCGGAGCTCTCGTTCGATCGGTTGGCTTGGGGGGCGTGGGGGGTTCCGCTTTTGGCGGCGCTGGTGGGGGTTCCTCGGGAGAATCTCGCTGCCGATTCGTTCGTGCGGGACGCGCTTGCGGCGGCGGGAGCAGATGTTCGGCGGTGCGAGGAGGTTGGGGACGCGGTGTTGGATGGGTTCGCGCGGGCGTCCGTTGGCGGCGGGGTGGAGGCGCGGCTCACCAGGGCTGCGATCCGTGTGATGCGGTGGGGACGGAGCGTGCGCTATTCGATCGCAGGTACGGAGTTGCCCTAGGCACGTTGCGGCGGGTTGGTCGCGGGCGCAGGTTGAGAGCCGTCGACGCAGAGCTCTGGCCGGGAGTTGGGTTAGGCAGCGTACGATGACAATCGAATTCTGCGGTGGTCGCATAATCCACGTCTGCTCGACCAGTAGCCCTTGCGCACCCAAACCGAAGAGGACCTCGTGGCAGAGAGAGAGCGATTTCACCTGTTCGTGGACAACTCCAACGTGTTGCTCGAGGGTCGACGTTTATCGCAGATGCAGAGAAAGGGACAGGCACGACGCTCTGCCTTCCTCGATGACACTTATGAGATCGACTGGGGAAAGTTCCTGTTCCTTGTTCAGGAGCGTGGCCAGCGTGTTCTGGCGAACCTGCCGGTTCTCTACGGCTCTCGCCCTCCTCCGGACGACTCAGTTTGGGAGCGGATTCGCGACGCGGGGTTCGACACGAAGGTGTTTGACCGCAATATCCGGAACAAGGAGAAGGGTGTCGATATGGAGATGGGGATGGACATTGCGGAATTGCTTCACAGTGCGACCCCCCCTTCAACCATCGTTATTGCTGCAGGTGACGCAGACTATGTTCCCGCCGTCAAGCGCGCACAGTCGAAAGGATGGAAGGTCGAGGTATGGTTCTGGAACAACGTCGCTGTTGACCTAAAAGCCTCCGCGAACAAGTTCTGCTCCCTTGATTCCCAGTACGAGTTCCTGCGGTTCGGCGGTGGCAGCGTATAGTTGCCAAGCAGTCACTTGAGTGACATGCTGCAACGCGGTGAGCTTACGACGCATGCTTCCGACGAGCGCAGGTGCGGAAGCGGTTGCGGGGCCTCGGCATCATCTTCTGAAGGTCCGCCGAGGCCCCCCCACCGGACTTGATGGGAGCGCTTGCGGCGGAAGCTGATGTTGCGAAGACTCCGGCCATGAGTGCCTCAGCACACCTCGCGACCAAATGATCTCACACCTAACACTGAAGTTCGGCCGCGCTCCTGGGATTGCGGCGGAGCGCATTCCGACCACTCCAATAACAGTGTTCGTCGGGCCCAACAATTCCGGAAAGAGCAGGATCTTGCGGGAGATCAACGGCTTCTGTTCGAGTGGCCAACGGGATCCAAACGATCTGCTTCTTGAATCGCTGGAGTTCACGGGGTGTTCGCAGGAGGAGGCTGCGGCACGAGTTCAGCGGGTGACGCTACCTCGGCGCCCCAACGAGACGGTTCACCCCGACCATGTCATCGTCGGCAAGCGCGGCGTGAGGCATCAGGTCCAGCGCGCTCGTCTGACTGAAGCTATCCAGAACGCGAACACCGACGCCCGTCACTACTGCCCGTGGTACCTGTCCTTTAACACTCTGATACTTGATGGACAGAGCAGAATCAATCTTGTCGGTGCGCAACCGGCAGGTGATCTGCAGCAAGAGGCTCACTCGAGCTTCCAAGTACTCTTTAGAGACAACACGAAGCGGAAAGAAGTTCGTCGCATTATCCACGACGCGTTCGGCACGCATTTCGTGCTCGACCCCACGAATCTCGGTCAGTTCCGGGGGCGGCTTTCGTCACGCGCGCCAGCCACCGAACAGGAAGAGCGCGGGCTTGATGACGCGGCCGTTCGGTTTCATGCCGCTGCGCTACCGATTGATGATGCCAGCGATGGTGTGAAAGCCTTCACTGGGATGATTACTGAGTTCATCGCGGGCGATCCGCACGTACTGCTGATTGACGAACCCGAAGCATTTCTTCACCCGGCGCTCGCATTTAGTCTTGGTAAGGAGCTCGCACTTGCAAGCATGGGCTCGGATAAGAGGCTGTTTGTTTCGACTCATAGCCCCAACTTCGTGATGGGATGCATTCAGTCGGGTGCTCCCGTTAACATCGTTCGACTTACATACCGAGGTGGCGTCGCCACTGCACGCATCCTTCCGAGCGGGGACATTCTTCGGCTGATGCGGAACCCGCTGTTGCGATCGACGGGCGTCCTCAGCGGATTGTTTTATGAGTTCGTTGTCGTGACGGAGGCTGATACTGACCGCGCATTCTATGAGGAGATCAACGCGCGCCTCTTGTCTCACGAGCCTTCACGAGGCATACCCAACTGCCTATTCCTTCGTGCACAGAACAAGCAGACGCTCGGCACAATCATTCAGCCGCTCCGTCGGCTTGGCATTCCTACCGCAAGCATCGTCGACATCGACGTGCTAAAGGATGGCGGTAAGACCTGGACGGAAGTCTTGTACTCGGGATTTGTACCCGAGCTAGAGCACGCTGGACTCGCGAACCTCCGAGCATCTGCGCTTCAGAAGTTCGCCGCAACTGGCAAGAACATGAAGCGAGAGGGTGGCATTGACCTTCTCGATTCAGCTGATCGAGAGGCCGTGAACAATCTTTTCGATAAGCTTCAGCAGTACGGTCTCTTCGTTGTGCGCCGAGGCGAACTTGAGTCCTGGCTCAAGCAGCTTGGAGCGACCGGCCATGGGCCAGAGTGGCTGGTCGACGTCTTCGAAAAGATGGGAGAGGATTCGACTCACGCAGACTACGTGCGGCCCGCGGCAGGTGACGTTTGGGAATTCGTTTCCTCGCTGCGCGGCTGGCTCTTGGACCCGGCGCGTCGTGGGATTCCTGCTTAGGTGCACGCGCCCGAACGACGCTTTTGGCCGACGAGCGAGGTGTAAGTGAATCGCGCGCAGATCACGCTTGCTATTGTCACCATTGTCGCAAGCGGCGTAGTGTCGGGCATTGTCACGTTCAGGCTCAGTGCTTCTCGCGATGCGCGTCGGCTACGGAGAGAGAAGCTAGAAGCCCTGTTTCTCGCTCACCGCGGCTTCTTGAGGCGATTGGATCTCGGATGGTTACCCTACATCCGAGTGATGGACGACGAGATAGACTACAACACGGCACTCGAGCTGACGCGCGCGAGTTCCGGGGAGAACAAGCACAACTTCGAGACTGCTCAGATGCTTGTAGCCCTCTGCTTTCCTGAGCTCGAAGCGGGTCTCAGCGAGGAAGTATCAGTTCGCGATCGAGCCGCGGATCTGATTTCCGCACAGGCCCGGATTCTGCGGTGGTCGCATTATGCGCGTTACAGCGACCAAAAAGCGATTGTTGCCAACCGAAGATCGATTGACACCAATCAGCTGCGCTCTCCTATCTGATTCTTCGACTAGCGAGATGCTTCTCGCGGTCGCCGAGCCTACTTCAGCTGCTCGTTGCAGGTCGGCTTCCACTTTCCGACGAGATCCTTCTCTTCGTCGAGACGCGCTTGCTCCGTGCTGTTGAGATGAGCGTGGATGTGCGTCGCCCCGTTTCGCTTTGCGCACGCCTCCTTCTCGTGGTCCTCAAGTCGCTCGTCGAGGTTCTTGGTCTGCCCCATGTACTGTGGCGACCACACACCGGGACTCGTCTCCTTCGCGAAGATGTAGTTGCCACCCTCCTTCTTGAGTGACGACCCAATCTTGTAGATCCAGTACTTGTACTGCTTGCCACTCTTGCCGATCCAAGTGTGCGTCGGTGCCTCTGACATTCTGTGCGTCTCCATCTTGAGGGAAGCTGCCGATACGCGCCGAGTGCGCGTGCCATCTGGACTCGACTTGCCGAGGTCCCCCCTCGGCTCTACTCTTCCCTCCGCAGGTTGTCGTTTTCGTGGCTACGAGACGACAGTGGACGTTCACGGGCCCCGTTCCCTGCCCCGTGGTGGTTTCCCAGAGCCCCGTCATCTGGTCACCACCAGGTGAAGGGGTTCGGTGTATCTTTGGACCACGCTCTACGGTACAATTGTTTGGCACTCGGCGCAAGAGAGTGCTAGGTACCGTAAGTTGTTTCTGTTCAACATCTTGTGAAGGATTTCACAAGCATGTTCTTGTGGCTCGGTGCGCGCGCTGTAACGACGCTTGCTGCCGACAAGCGCGGCTGCGGTGGCGGTTGTGGGGCCGCCGCTCCAATCTATGGATGCTCTGGAGCGGCCCCACAACCGCATCTTAATGGAAGCGCTTGCAGCAGAAACACACGCTATGCGCATCGGCGCGGTTCAGACCCTCCCCAGATACTTCTAGCCCCGGTACTGGAGGGGCGGGTGTCGCCAGCGCCACCGACCAATCCGAAGCACGCTGATGCTCTAGGCCGCGCCCCGGGTGGCCAGCTTCCGGGCCTCCCGCTCTATTTCTCCTTCGGCGGATGACCCACGCAGGTTGCGGGCGATCTGCCGCGACCTACCCTCCCGTGGAGTTCCCGCCGTTGGCCAAGACCAAGACCGCCAGGACGACAAAGCCAGACGCATCCGACACGTCAGCCAACGTCGGCTACGAGGCTCAGCTCTGGCAGATGGCCGATGCCCTTCGCGGCAGTATGGACGCCGCCGAGTACAAGCACGTTTGCCTCGGCCTGCTGTTCCTGAAGTACATCTCGGATGCCTTCGAGGAACAGCACACCAAACTGGTCGCGGACAAGGACAGCGGTGCTGACCCTGAGGACCCAGACGAGTACCGCGCCCACAACATCTTCTGGGTGCCCCCAGAAGCCCGCTGGCAGCACCTGAAAGGGCAGGCCCGGCAATCGACGATCGGGCAGCTCGTGGACGACGCTATGGCCGGCATCGAGCGCGACAACCCGGCGCTCAAGGGCGTGTTGCCCAAGGACTACGCCCGCCCGGCGCTCGACAAGCAGCGCCTCGGCCAGCTCATCGACCTCATTAGCAATATTCGCGTCGGCGACGAAGAGGCCCGCGCCAAGGACGTGCTCGGCCGCGTCTACGAGTACTTCCTCTCGCAGTTCGCGAGCGCCGAGGGCAAGAAGGGCGGCGAGTTCTACACACCGCGCTGCGTGGTCAAGCTACTGGTCGAGATGCTCGAGCCCTACCGCGGCCGCGTCTACGACCCCTGCTGCGGCTCCTCGGGCATGTTCGTGCAGTCCGTCGAGTTCATCCGCGCCCACGCGAGCGGCAATGGCAATAGCGGCAAAGGCGCCAAGGCGGGTGCCAGGCCCGACATCTCGATCTACGGTCAGGAGTCCAACTACACCACCTGGCGCCTCGCCAAGATGAACCTGGCCATCCGTGGCATCGACGGTCAGATTGCCCATGGCGACACCTTCCACGCCGACCGCCACCCCGACCTCAAAGCCGACTTCATCCTCGCCAACCCGCCCTTCAACATCTCCGACTGGGGCGGCGAGCGCTTGGCCGGCGACAAACGCTGGCAGTACGGCCCACCGCCCAAGGGCAACGCCAACTTCGCTTGGGTACAGCACATCGTCCATCACCTCGCGCCCACGGGCGTGGCTGGCTTCGTGCTCGCCAACGGTTCGATGTCGTCCAACCAGTCCGGCGATGGCGAAATCCGCAAGAACCTGGTCGAGGCCGACCTCGTGGACTGCATGGTCGCGCTGCCGGGGCAGCTCTTCTACTCGACCCAGATCCCGGCCTGCCTGTGGTTCCTCGCGCGCGACAGAAAGAACGGCAAGTTCCGCGACCGCCGCGGGCAGATGCTCTTTATCGACGCGCGCAAGCTCGGCCGCATGGTGGACCGCACCCACCGCGAGCTGACCGATGAGGACGTTGCCCGCATCGCCGGCACCTACCACGCCTGGCGCGGTGAGCAGGAGGCGGGCGAGTATGCTGACGTGGCCGGCTTCTGCAAGAATGCGTCGTTGGACGAGGTGCGCAAACACGGCCACGTGCTCACCCCCGGCCGCTACGTCGGCGCGGAGGCGCAGGAGGACGACAGCGAGCCGTTCGAGGAGAGAATGACTCGCCTGGTTGCGACGCTGCGCGAGCAGCAGTCCGAAGCCGCGAAGCTGGATGCCGCCATCGCCGCCAACCTGAAGGAGATTGGGTATGGCGGGTGACTGGCGTCCGATAAACCTCGGCGAGGTCTGCACGAAGGTCGGGAGCGGTGCGACTCCGCGCGGGGGAAGCGAGGTCTATCTGGAGCGCGGTCCGTACGCCTTGATACGCAGCCAGAACGTTCGCAACGATGGCTTCCAACATGACGGGCTGGCGTACATCGGCGAGGAGCACGCGGCAGATTTGAGTGGCGTCGAGGTTTTGAGCGGCGACGTACTGCTGAACATCACCGGGGATTCCGTCGCACGCGCCTGCCAGGTCGATCCACACGTGCTCCCCGCACGGGTGAACCAGCACGTCGCGATTATTCGCCCAGATTCAGACAGGCTGGATCCTCGCTTTCTTCGCTATGTCCTCGTCTCGACTGAGATGCAGCAGAAGCTCTTGTCTTGGGCGGGTTCGGGCGCAACGCGCAACGCACTTACCAAAGGCATGATCGAGTCGTTCGACGTACTCGCGCCTGAGGACATCAACGAGCAACGCGCGATCGCCCGCATCCTCGGCACACTGGACGACAAGATCGAGCTGAACCGTCGGACGAGCGAGACGCTGGAGGCGATGACGCGAGCGCTCTTTAAGTCATGGATCGTGGACTTCGACCCCGTCCGCGCCAAGGCCGCAGGCCGCGACCCCGGCATTCCCAAGCCTCTCGCCGACCTCTTCCCCGCCCGTCTCGTCGCCTCTGAACTCGGCGAGATTCCGGAGGGGTGGGAGGTAGGGACGCTGGGTGACCTGATCGACACAGTGAAGGGACGCTCCTACAAGAGCGAAGAGCTTGCTGAATCCGACACTGCTCTCGTGACGCTGAAGTCTTTCGCCAGGGGCGGCGGCTATCGCCCGGACGGGCTGAAGCCTTTCACGGGGAGCTACAAGCCAGAACAAGTTGTGCATCCTGGTGATCTCGTCATCGCGTGTACTGATGTCACGCAGGCTGCAGAGGTCATCGGCCGCCCAGCAATAGTTCGCGGAACTGGCGCCTTCAGGAGACTGGTCGCCTCGCTAGATACGCTGATCGTGCGCCCCAAGGGTTCGGGCGTTACGCGATCGTTCCTCTACTTCCTAGGTGGAACTGAGGCGTTCGTCGCTCATACCTTCGCGCACACTACAGGCACTACAGTGCTGCACCTTGCGAAGGAGGCCGTGCCCTCCTTTCGGTTTGCTCGACCACCGTTGCGGTTAGTTGAGCAATTCGACGCTCTGGCCGGCCCCGTCCTGGAACGTGTTCAAGCGCTTGAAGAAGAGGCGGGCACCCTCGCCGCCCTGCGCGACGCGCTGCTGCCCAAGCTCATGTCCGGCGAGCTGCGCGTGCCGGACGCGGACACGTTCATGGAGCGGATGGCGTCATGACGGGGCGCCCGGCCAGCATACACCGCGAAGGGCTCAAGGACGCCAGGCTGCTGATGGTCCTCAGCAGCGTCTCGCCACTCTTCTTCCTGTGGGCGATCCGCGGGAACAGCCTCATCCCCGACCACCGGTTCATCGGGTTCTGCACCCTGATGGTCATCGTGCCGAACGCCTGTCTCTGGCTGCGTATCCGGACGGCGAGGAAGCAAGCCGACAAGCGCGAGCTGGCCGTCGGCACGCACCCGCGCGCAGCGCGTTACCTCGCTTCAATCCGCGGCCAGGAAGAGACCAAGAGCATCGACAAGACTTTGCTGAAGCTGCTTTACAAGCAGACGGACCTCGAGATCACCGAGTCCAAGGGCAACGTCGTCATCACGGGTGACCACGAGATGGGGTTCCTAGATGTCCTCGACCGCCGCCGGTACGCGGTGAGGCTCGTGAAGGAGAAGCCCGAGCAGTATCGCGCCGCGAGCCGAAGGAAGATCAATGGCTAGCGCCAGCGCGAAAATGGCGCACAGCGCCGCGGGCAACGACGCACCCTTCGTCATGCACGGGGCGCGTGACGCGGTAGCCGCGGGGCTTGTGCACATCGAGCAACAGGTCCGTGCGCTGGAGCTGGCGGTCGCGGAGAACCCCGGGCTCTCCTTCGACCTCGCCAAGACGCTGGTGGAGAGCGTGTGCCGGGCGGTGCTAGGCGAGCGATCAATCGTGTTCGACGAAGCGGATGACCTACCCAAGCTGTTCAGGACGGCCTCCCTGCACTTGCCCTTCCTGCCGCCGACCGCGAGTGGCGAAGCCGGAGTCCGTGACAGTCTCAGGCGGACGCTCGGCGGATTGAGCACTGCAATTCAGGGCATCTGCGAGTTGCGCAACGAGTGCGGCTTCGCGTCACACGGGGCAGGTGGGCCCCGGCCGACGATGGAGTCTGTGCAGGCACTGCTGGCCGCTGAGGCCGCCGACACTATCGTGGGCTTCCTTCACCGCGTGCACCGGCAGGATCGCACCGCACCGCTATCGCCGCGGGCGCTCTACGCTGCGAACCAGGCGTTCAACGACTCCATCGACGAGGCGCACGGTCCGATCCGTGTCCTCGAGATCGAGTTCCGAGCCAGCGAAGTCCTATTCCAGTTGGAGCCGGAGTCCTACCGGATCTTCGCGACCGAGTTCGACGAGGAAACGGAGCGGGCTGAGGCTGGGGTGGGGGCTCGGCCGGAGGCCGAACCATGACGGAGCGTGGCGTCACCGAATCCGTTGTCGAGGAAGCCGCCCTCGCTTGGCTGGAAGCCGCGGGCTGGCAGGTGGCGCACGGTCCGGACATCGCGCCGGACATGCCGGCCGCCGAGAGGACGGACTACGGCGAGGTGGTCCTCGCGCAACGGCTGCGCGACGCGCTCGCGCGCCTCAATGGCGACCTGCCCGCCGAAGCGCTGGAGGACGCCTTCCGAAAGCTTACGCGGCCGGAAGGAGCCGAACTGATCCAGCGCAACCGTGCACAGCACCGGCTGCTTGTTGATGGCGTGACGGTGGAGTATCGCGACACCGATGGCGCGATCCGAGGCGCGCAGGCGCGCGTGATCGAGTTCGACGACCTGCGGGCTAACGACTGGCTGGCGGTCAACCAGTTCACGGTGGTGGAGAACAAGCACACGCGCCGGCCGGACGTGGTGCTGTTTGTGAACGGGCTGCCACTGGCGCTGCTCGAGCTCAAGAACGCCGCGAGCGAGGGCGCCACTATCTGGAGCGCCTTCCAGCAGCTCCAGACCTACGGAGCCGAGGTTCCTGCGCTCTTCGCGACCAATGCCGTGCTGGTCGTCTCGGATGGCGTTGAGGCACGGGTGGGGACGCTCACGGCCGGCCGCGAGTGGTTTAAGCCCTGGCGCACGATCTCCGGCGAGGCGCTCGCCGACGCCCACATGCCCGAACTGCAGGTGGTGACTGAAGGCCTGCTCGGGCCGCGGCGCTTCCTCGACCTATTACGGGACTTCGTCGTGTTCGAAGACGAGGGTGGCGGGCGGATCGTAAAGAAGATGGCTGGCTACCATCAGTTCCACGCTGTGCAGGTGGCCGTGAGCGAGACGCTGCGTGCTGCCGAGCTGGCGCGGTCCGACCGGGTGGCGGAGGCCGGCGGCCGCTACGAGGCGGGCCGCAAGCCCGGCGGCAAGCCAGGCGACCGGCGTGTCGGCGTGGTCTGGCACACGCAGGGTTCGGGCAAGAGCCTGACGATGGCCTTCTACGCCGGCTGCATCGTCCGCGAGCCGGCGATGGGGAATCCGACCCTGGTGGTGCTCACCGACCGCAACGACCTCGACGACCAGCTTTTCGCGACCTTCGCGCGCTGCAAGGACCTGCTGCGCCAACCACCGGTGCAGGCCGATTCGCGTGCGCATCTGCGCGAGCTCCTCTCGGTAGCAGCGGGCGGCGTGGTGTTCACGACCATCCACAAGTTCTTCCCCGAGGAGAGGGGCGACCGGCACCCGACGCTCTCAGAACGTCGCAACATTGTCGTGATCGCCGACGAGGCGCACCGCAGCCAGTACGACTTCATCGACGGCTACGCGCGGCACATGCGCGACGCTCTTCCGCACGCCTCGTTCATCGGATTTACCGGCACGCCAATTGAACTGCAGGACGCCAACACTCGCGCGGTGTTCGGCGACTACATTAGCGTCTACGACATCCAGCGCGCCGTGGAGGACGGGGCCACGGTGCCGATCTTCTACGAGAGCCGGCTCGCGAAGCTCGCGCTCGACGAGGCGGAGCGGCCGAGGATCGACCCGCAATTCGAGGAAGCCACCGAGGGCGAGGAGGTCGAGCGCAAGGAGAAGCTCAAGAGCAAGTGGGCGCAGCTCGAGGCCGTCGTCGGCGCCGAGAAGCGGCTTGCGATCGTGGCGCGCGACATCGTCGAGCACTTCGAGAAGCGTTGTGAGGCGCTGGCCGGCAAGGCGATGGTCGTGTGCATGAGTCGGCGCATTTGCGTGGAGCTCCATTCCGAGATTGTGAAGCTGCGACCGCAGTGGGCGAGCGACGACGATGACGAGGGCTCACTCAAGGTGGTCATGACCGGTTCGGCTTCCGACCCCGCCGACTGGCAGCGGCACATCCGCAACAAGCCGCGGCGCGAGGCGCTGGCCAACCGTTTCCGCGACCCGGCTGATCCGCTTCGGATCGTACTGGTGCGCGATATGTGGCTCACTGGCTTCGACGCGCCGAGCCTGCACACGATGTACATCGACAAGCCGATGCGCGGGCACGGCCTGATGCAGGCCATTGCGCGCGTGAACCGCGTGTTCAAGGACAAACCCGGCGGCTTAGTAGTGGACTACCTGGGCCTTGCTCAAGAGTTGAAGTCCGCACTCGCCACTTATACAGAGAGTGGCGGGACGGGGCGGACGGCGCTCGATCAGGAAGAGGCGGTCGACGTGATGCTCGAGAAGTACGAGATTTGCGGTGACCTGTTCCACGGCTTCAGCTGGGCCAAGTGGACGACGGGAACACCTGCAGAGCGTCTCGGGCTACTCCCAGCGGCTCAGGAGCACATTTTGGCGCAGGAGGACGGCAAAGAGCGTTGCATCCGCACCGTCCGCGAACTCTCGCAGGTCTTTGCGCTGGCGGTACCGCACGTTGAGGCGCTCAGAATTCGGGACGACGTGGCCTTCTTTCAGGCCGTCCAAGCGGTACTTGCCAAACGCGCCCCCGGCGACGCTCGACCGGAAGAGGACCTCGATCACGCAGTGCGGCAGATCATCTCGCGTGCGGTAGCCCCGGACGGGGTGATGGATATCTTCGCCGCGGCGGGACTCGCAAAGCCGGACATCTCGATCCTGTCGGACGACTTTTTGGCCGATGTGCGCGGAATGCCTCAGCGGAATCTTGCGGTCGATCTGTTGCAGAAATTGCTCAAAGGTGAATTAGGCAAGCGGCGACAGAAGAATGTCGTACAGGCGCGGTCGTTCGCTGAGATGCTTGAGCAGACGATCCGACGGTACCAGAATCGGGCAATTGAGACGGCGCAAGTCATCGAAGAACTCATCGCGCTGGCCAGAGAGATGCGAGAGGCTGGTACGCGCGGTGAAGCGCTGGGCCTCACTGATGACGAGATGGCTTTCTACGATGCGCTGGAGACAAACGACAGCGCGGTAAGGGTACTGGGCAACGACGCGCTGCGGATGATTGCTCAAGAGCTGGTCGCGACCGTCCGCAAGAACGTGACGATCGACTGGACGCTTCGGGATAATGTGCGCGCGAATCTACGGGTCTTAGTGAAGCGGATTCTCCGCAAGTACGGGTACCCGCCGGACAAGCAGGAGCGCGCGACGCAGACGGTGCTTGAACAGGCGGCCTTGCTGTCGGCCGAGTGGGCGCTGGGCTGAGGTGGCGCATCGCGAAGGTCGCCGCTGACGACTTGACTATCGATCGCGAAGCTTGCGGTATTGCTTCGTCACCTTTGCCCGAAACCAAACCAGTTCCTCTGACACTCCGAAACAGCCTGCGATTGCGCCCACCGAATCACCGCGTGCAATCATCGCTGAGAGTGGTCTGAAGGGAACCAACGCCGCGGCCGCAGACCCGAAGGCCTCGTCCTCAATCTTTCGATCATAGCTCCGGTACCCAGCTCCGCTGTCGAACACCCGAATACTGGAGCGCGGATGGTTGAGGCGAATGTGAAAGAACTCCTCCATCAACGTCGCATTGATTCGGTTGCGAGTGTGCGAATCGTTGTATACAACAGCGGTTACCCCCTCACTCAGGAGGAAGGACATCCCCGACCAGGCGCTTCTCGCACGGACCCTAAGCGCAGCGATGTGCTTTGCGGAGGCAGGTATCTCCCCGTGTGGAAGCACCAGCACATCCGGGATGAGCGCGAACGCCGCCAGAGGGTCGAGCGCTTGCGAATCGGGAATGCCGAGCTCTTCCCGCAGCTGAATTGCGGCGCGCTCATTTTTCCATTGCTTCGGATTTGGCGGGAGAACCCCGCTACCCTTTGGAAATGCCCTTCGCACGTAACTCGACGGCGGCATCCCTAGCGGCCCTCACCATAGCGACGAGGGCTTCGGCCTCGTCCTTCGACAATCCCGGCAACGCCCTGAGATGAACTTCGACGTCGGCGATTGTGCTCTCGTGCACCTTTGTGGTCTTCTCGAACTCCGAAATACTTCGCCCCACCCACGAAACCGCTCTAAACAGGTTTACAGCCTCGGGATAGTTGGGCGTCTCCGAGCCTCGGAGGAGGCGAGACAGGGTGGCAGGACTGCAACCTATCTCCTCCGCAGCCGAGCGGAGCGAGTGTCCTTCGTCCTCAATCTTCGCACTGAGATGTACGGCCAGCCGGTCAAGATCTACTTGTGGTGCCGACACGAACCCTCCGGGGTTGACGGAACCCCCAGTCTGTTTTATGCTTGAAACACCGCGTCAACCGTGGGATGCTCGCTTGCACCTCAAATGTTTCACGATTGAGGTGGGTCGTCAAGCCCGGCCGTCCACGCACGCGGTGGTCGCATCGCACTCACGCGTGAGACCAACCTCAACTCGGCGTGGAGCATTTCTGATGACCGGAAAGACTGGAGAGACGTGCGCTGTGAGCGGTGTGTACCGCTGCGGATCGCACGGCGGGAACACCATCCCGATCGCGAAGGGAAATCGGTTCCCTCCGTGCTCGGCGAGTGGCGGACACGGCGCTGTGTGGGTGCTGGTGCACCGCGCGTAGCCGAAGGATCGCGGGTCGGCCGTACCCTACGGTCCGGTCGGCCCGTCGATTCGCCGCCGGATGCCGACGCGTGCTTTCGACGGAGCAGTCGCGGCAGAATCACGCCCTACTCGAATCGGAGGAGAACGGTGAGTTCGAGTCCACTCGTTCGGTCAATGGAGCGGCATCTTGGTGATGCGGAAGCCTTCAGCGATTCCGCGAGTCGCGCTCGAAGCACGGCCGAAGCTAATCGCTACGTGAACGCCGGGCTGTATGAGCTTCGCGGCGCGCTGGACAACCTGCGCACTGCAGCAAAGCACGGAACGCTCCGCGTCGGTCTCAAGAAGCTTGATCGTTGGATCGACCATCACCTGCCGCGCGCTCGGCTGGTGCGACGGTTGCGCAACCTTCATTTTCACGAAGATGCACTCGGTGGACCCCCTCGGATTCGCCTCGAGTTCCGAGCGCAGGTCTCGCCGCACTCCAGGTCGAGCATTGCGATGTTCAACGACCACCGGCGTCCCAAGCTTGACGCTCGCGGTTTCGTCGCCGGAACGGTGGCATTCTTCTTGGTTTCTGGGTGGCTCGTTCAAGACGAACGCGAACGGGAGCCAGTATTCATACCATCGCTGCTACGAGAAGAAGTTCTGCGGCTACGCTTTCACCTCCCGATCGTCTCGACGTTCGTGCGGTAGCGTACCGACGCTTGCCGCCACCGAAGGATCCGGCTCCGGTTTTTTTTGACGCTCCCCCCTGCTCAGTGCCGACGAAGTCTCCGATGGCTTGGTGGGATCCAGGCCAAGTCGGCAACTGTGTAGGGTCGCGAACATTCGGCACGGGTGCTGTGTCTGCACAGCCGTTCGCTCCTGCCGAACAGTCGCAGCTGCGAGCTGGGGAAAAGGCAGACGCGAAGGCTCGGTAACGAGCGTTCCGCGATTGACATCTGATATCTCTAAAGATATCATACTCATTAAATGTCTTCTCCGAACTCCAACAGCGCTCAACTACTCAAGACGGCCCGCGAACACTCCGGCCTTTCCCAGCGCGCACTCGCCGCCAAAGCCGGAACGACCCAAGCCGTCATCGCCCGCATCGAACTCGGCCAAGTCGCTCCAAACTGGGAGACCCTGACCCGCCTCATTCGCGAGACGGGGCACACCCTCGAGCTCGACCTCCGCGCCGAGGAGGTCGTCGCACCCGAGTGGCTCGACGAGGTCCAGCGCATCCGCGCCCTCACACCCGCGGATCGCTTGCAAGAACTCGCCAACGGCGCGGCCTTCTTCGCTGCGGCGCGACGCATTGCCTGAGCCCGTGGCCCACGACGTGTTTGACCCAGTGCGCCTGGTGCGCGTGCTGGCCGAACACGACGTGCACTACGTGCTGATCGGCGCGGTCGCGGCGCGGCTCGCCGGCTATCCGCTCGCGACATACGACACCGATATGACACCGGAGCGATCGCGCGAAAACCTCACGCGCCTCGCAGCCGCACTCCGTGCGCTAAACGCTCGGGTATTCACCGCTTCGATTCCAGAAGGGCTGCCCTTCGACTGCAGCGCGCAAACACTGGCGCGCGCCGACGTCTGGAACCTGGTCACATCCGCAGGTCGAGTCGACCTACTCTTCAAGCCCGCAGGCTCCGGCGGCTACGCCGACCTCGTCAAAGCGGCACATCGATACGACGTAGCGGGGATCACCGTCGCGGCTGCCTCACTCGAGTCGATCATCAAGATGAAGGAAGCCGCCGATCGACCAAAGGACCGTCAAGCCATCGCGATTCTGAAGGCGATGCTGGAGCGCGAATGAAGTCAATTGCTCTCGGACCGCGCGTGCGCCGCGCGTCGCTCCTGCTCGTCGCCACCCTCGCCTGCACCAGCGAGCCCCGCACACCCTCGCCGCGCAGCGCATCAGTTCCCCGCGCAGAACTCAGCCTCGCCACCAACCCCACCACCCTCCTCGACAGCGCCGACGCCCTCATCCAACGCGACTCCTCCGTTGGAATGGTCACCGTCGACCCCGACGGCCGCCCCCGAATCCGCACCGTCCGCGCCTTCCGCCTCGCCAACCCCACCTCCGATCGCGACCGCTTCACCATCTACGTCCTCACCCGACGCTCCACCCGCAAGGTGGACCACATCGCCGCTAACTCTGCCGTCACGCTCTACTTCAACGAAGATCACCGCACGACCTACACCACGCTGATGGGCCAAGCTGTCGTGCATCGCGACCCAAACGTCCCGCGCCTGCAGCAGTTCCTTGACTCCGGCACCGTGCGCTTCTTCTGGCCGGCGTTCCCCGCTGACTTCATCATTATTGAGGTCGTTCCGCAGTGGCTCGAGCACATCGGCCCCGGTCACTGGAATGATCCCAACACCTGGCGACCGCAGGCCGTGATCTTCTAGCCAGCACCGAGCGTCCGATGCCTCTCGCCACATCCGCGCTGCTGCACGTTGTCCTCCACGCGCAGCTGCTCACGCCCCCGCCTCGGCTCGCGCTCCCGCGGCCCGCACCCACCGCCGTGCGCGCCGTCGTGCACCAGAACCGGACGCCCGCCGGGCGGGTCGCCCGCAACGTTCTCACGCTCGGCATTGACATCGTCGAGAGCGCGTGGCGCCCCGAGGGACCGACCGAACCCGAAGTGCCCATTCTCGCCTTCGCCGAGTCGGGTCAGACGCCGAGCGTACCGGGTCCGCTCATTCGCGTGCGTGCAGGCACTTCGCTCGTGCTCACGCTGCGAAATCGCGCCGACACCGCCCTCGTCGTGTGGGGACTGCGCCCTGGAGCCGGACTCGCGGCGGATTCCATTCAGCTCGCGCCCGGTGCCGTGCGCGAGGTCCGCACTGCGCTCAATTCCGTCGGCACGTTCTACTATTGGGCCGCGTTCCCTGGGCTCGGCTCTTCAGATCGCTTCTGGCGCGACAGTCAGTTGAACGGCGTCATCGTCGTGGACGCACCAGGCGCGCCGACGAACGATCGCATCCTGCTCCTCTCCGAGTGGTTCTTCCAACCGGACGGCGTGCGCCAGTTTGAGAGCGCCCTCCTCATCAACGGCAAGGGATGGCCCCACACCGAGACGATGCAGTTCACGCAGGGCGATTCGGTGCGGATGCGCGTCATCAACGTCAGTGCGATTCCGCACCCGATGCACCTGCACGGGTTCTTCTATCGCATCGAATCGCGCGGCAACGGAATGCGCGACACACCCGTGCCGCTGGCGCGCCAGATACTCACCAACACCGACCTGCTCGCACCGGGTGAGTCGTACACCCTGGCCTTTGAGACCTCGACGCCCGGCAACTGGCTCTTTCACTGCCACTTCGCGTTCCATATTGATGAGTCCGCATCGCTGCACGGCATTCACACCGACTCCACCGCCCACACGGCGAGTGCGGTGCCGATGCCGCGGCGCAGCGAGCATATGCGCGGACTGGTCGTGGGGCTCAAGGTCGCGCCGCGCGCTGGGTACGCCGCACCGTCTACCGCTGGTGCGCGCCGGCTCAATCTCTACGCGCAGGAACGCGCCGGCCGACTCGCTGCCGGTGGCACGCAGCAGAGCTACGTTCTCCAGAACGGCCCGAACCCACCCGCCCGCGACTCAGTAGTGATGCCGAGCTCGGTGATCGAGCTCGAGCGAGGCAAACCGGTGCGCATTATGGTGCACAATCGCCTCCGCGAACCCACCGCGGTGCACTGGCACGGCCTCGAGATCGAAAGCTTTCCCGATGGCGTGCCGCACTGGAGCGGACTGGGCAGTCAGGTGTTCACCGAGGTCGCCGCGCAGGATTCGTTCGCGGCGGAGTTTACACCGCCGCGCTCGGGGACGTATCCGTATCACTCACACCTGAACGATCGTCGGCAGATGACGTCGGGGATGTACGGTGCGCTGCTCGTGACCGACGGTCCGCGGGATCTGACGCGGGATCACCTCGTCGTGATTGGCGGCGCGGGTCCGTGGGTGGAGGACAAGTTCGAGAGTCCGTACGGCGCCGTGAATGGGCGTCGCTCCCCACCGCCGATGCGACTCGCGGCGGGCGTCACGCATCGCCTGCGTTTCGTGATGCTGCATCCCGACTGGGCGGTGAACATCGCGCTGCAGAACGACTCCACCGTCGGGCTGTGGACGCCGATCGCGAAGGATGGCGCGGATCTGCCGGCCGCACTGCGTGTGCCGGTGCGCGCGCGCGTGATGATGGGGCCGGGCGAGACCGCGGACTTTGAGTTCACGGCGCCCGGACCCGGCGAGTGGACGCTACACGTAATGACCGACGGGCCCGGGTGGCACGTGGTGCAGCGGATTGTTGTGGGGCCGGCGCCGGGAGCATAACCCATACTTGACCGGGAGTTAAGTATGCTTTATAGTATAAACCATACTTAATCACGCGCCCGGACCAGGATGCCCGGACAGCTGCTCAAGAGAATCTGGGAATCGGACCCGCACCGCCACGCCCCGCCGCGGCACCGGCGAGCCTGCGGCTACAGCGCGTTTGTCCCTGACCCGCTCGCGACGCTTGCGCCGGACTTGCCGGCGCGTGTGGCGGGCGTCGTCTCCGACGCCGAACTCGCAGTACGCGACCTGAACGCCGCGGCATCACCCGCACTCGCTCCACTCGCGATGCTGCTGCTACGCACCGAATCCATCGCGTCGTCGAAGGTTGAAGGAATGCAGCTCGGCGTGCGCGAACTGGCACGCGCCGAGCTGACGCTCGCGACCGGAGAGCGCGCGAGCCAGACGGCCCGCGACATTCTCGCCAACATCACTGCGATGCAGACCGCGATCACGGAGGCAGCGACCGTCCCACGTGTCGGCGCCGCCGAGGTGCTGGCGATTCATCGGCGACTGATGGAGCGCGACGTCAACCGCCGGAATGCCGGCTCCTTCCGCACTTCACAGAATTGGATCGGCGGCAACGACTTCACGCCCTGCGGTGCGGACTTCGTCCCGCCACCACCCGATCACCTCGTCCCACTCCTCGACGACCTCTACGACGCCATCAACGACGACCTGCTCCCACCGCTGGTACAGGCCGCACTCGTACACGCGCAGTTCGAGACGATTCATCCGTTCGACGATGGCAACGGGCGAACGGGCCGCGCGCTCGTTCACGTGATCTTCAAGCGACGCGGTGTGGCGACCATCTTCGTGCCCCCGGTAAGTGTCGTGCTCGCCGCCGGGCGCGACCGCTACATCGCGGGACTCACGGGCTTTCGCGGAGATCGGGTCGTTGAGTGGATCGAGCGCTTCGCCGCGGCCACCGCGCGAGCCGCACGGCTCGCGAGCCGATACCTCGCGCTCGTGGAGGAACTGACCGCCTCGTGGCGCGAGCGACTCAGGGCCCACGCCAATCCGCGCGCGGATGCCGCGGCCTGGGAGCTCATCAACGCGCTCCCCGCCCACCCACTGCTCTCAGCGCACACCGCATCTCAGCTCACCGAGCGGTCCCGCGGACCACTGTACGCGGCGATTGCGCAGCTCGAAGAGGCCGGCGTACTCATCCGCACGCGAAGCTCCCCACGCAAGCAGGTCTGGGAGGCCGCCGGGCTGCTGGAGCTGATCGAGATGATGTTAGTTACCTGATGGCGTACAACGTGCCGTCCGTGCTGCCCACATAGAGCACACCGCCCACCACGACTGGCGACGAAAGCACCGACCCCACCGTCATCATCGTCCGCATCCCGATCATCATCCCGTCCAGGGTGCGATCAGGATACATCCCGCCCGTCTGGAACACGCCGGTCGAATCCACCCACCGCGCCACGTTCGCGCGCGAACCGTCGGTTTGGAATCCGCCCGCACTGCGCCCGGTGCGCACATTCACCGCGCGCACCCAGCCGTCGGACGTTCCGTAGAAGGCGATGTCGCCCACGAGCGTCGGCGACGAGAACGAGATCGCCGGATTCGCGAGCTCGAATCGCAGTTCTCCCGTGTTAGCATCGAGCGCCTTGAACCGTCGCCCATCGCTGGTCGCGAAGTACACGATGCCGTCGCGCACCGCGGGGCTGCCGATCGTCCATCCGCCACGGTTGTTGTGCGTCCACTTGCCGGCGCCCGTGGCGGCGTCCACCGCGTGGAATCGCCCGTCGCGACCGCCCACGAACACGATGCCCTGCGTGACGGCCGCCGAACTGGCGATGCCGACCTGATTGTAGATCACGGTGTCCGCACCCGTGGTGTAGCGCCAACGCTCACGGCCGGTGTTCGCATCGAGCGCATACACGTTCCGGTCCCAACTGCCGATGTAGACCACACCGTCAACCACGGCCGGCGTCGCGTGCACCACATCACCCGTGGCAAAGCGCCATTTGAGTGCGCCGGTGCGGGCATCGAGCGCGTACACCGACTGGTCGCCCGAGCCGATGTAGACCACATCGCCCACCACGGTCGGCGACGAGAGGAACACGTCGAAGGGATCGGGCATCCGCTCCGTGCGCGGAATCGCGCCGTGAATGCCTGGCGCGGTGAAGCGGCGCTCGCCCGCCGTGGCGAATCGCCACTGCTCGGTGCCGCTGGCGGCGTTCACCGCATACACGAAGCCGTCCACGCTGCTGATGAACACGAGTCCGTGTGCGACCGCGGGCGATGAGCTGATGGGGCCGCGCGTGGCGAAGCGCCAACGTTCGCGGCCGGTGCTGCGGTCCACCGCGTACAGGCGGCCGTCGGTGCTTCCTATATAGATGTCGTTGCCGACCACGGCGGGCGTGGAGAGCACGCGCCCGTCGGTGCGGAACCGCCAGACGACTTCCTGCAGCGTCGGCACGGGGCCCTCGGCGACGCCCAGGTGCGCGGGGGTGCCGCGGAACATTGGGGATTGGGCGTGCGCGGTCGTGGCGGCGAGGAGTACGGCGGCGGCGAGGGGGCGGATCATCGGAATTCGGCCTTGTAGTGGGATGTGCCGGCGAGGCAACAGCGATTCGACACTCGGTGGAGGCAAAGGGGTTGTCTGGTCGCTAGCCGTCTGCGCGCTAACGGGGTAGTTTCGCTCTCGACCCGCCCTCTGAGCGACCCCCCAAATGGCCCTGACCCTCCGCTACGTCCTCCGCAGCCTCTGGCACGCGCGCGGCTTCACCCTCGCCGTCATCCTCACCCTCGGGCTCGGCATCGGCGCCAACACCGCCATCTTCTCCGTGCTCCGCGGCGTGCTGCTCCGCCCGCTCCCGCACGCCGACGGCGATCGCCTGATGTACCTGCGCCAGTCCGCCGAAGGGCTCGGCGCCGCCAACGTCGCGTTCTCCGTCCCCGAGATCAACGACTTCCGCGAGCAGTCCAAGACGCTCGCCGACATCGCCGAGTATTCGCAGCTCACGCTCAATATGGTGGACGGCGACGACGCCACGCAGATCGACGTCGGACTCGTCACTGGCAACTACCTCTCCGTGATGGGGCTCCGCCCCATCTTTGGCCGGCCGTTCAACGCCAGCGACGACGGCGCCGGCGCGCCGCCAGTCATTATGCTCGCGCACGGCTACTGGCTCTCGCGCTTCGGTGGCGACTCGTCGATTGTCGGTCGCAAGCTGCGCATCGCGGGCCGCCAGGTGGACGTCATCGGCGTGCTGCAGCCGGTGCCCTTCTTCCCCGGCCGCATCGAGGCCCTGATGAATATGTCCATCAGCGAGCATCACGTGAGCGCGCTGATGGAGAACGGGCGCACGCACCGGATGACCGAGATGATCGCGCGCCTCGATCCCTCGACGACCGTGGACCAGGCGCGCGCCGAGGTCGCCACGATCACCGCGCGCGTGCATCAGGCGAATCCCGAGGCGTATCCGGCGGGCGCGAACTTCAAGGTCACCGTCACGCCGCTCAAGGAAGTGCTCGGGCAGGATGCGCGCCGCACGCTCTGGCTGCTGATGGGCGCCGCGGCCTTCGTGCTGATCATCGCCTGCGCGAACGTGGTGAACCTCACGCTGATGCGCGGCGTGCGCCGTGAACACGAGATGACCGTGCGCGCGGCCCTTGGCGCCGGCACCGTGCGTCTGCGCCGGATGCTGCTCGTCGAGAACGGCGTGCTCGCCCTCGGCGGCGCGCTGCTCGGCGTGGTGGTGGCGTACGCCGGCGTGGGAATGCTCGCGAGTTTCGCAGCGCGATTCTCGCCGCGGTCGGACGAGATTGCGGTGGACGGAATGGTGCTGCTCTTCACCTTCCTGCTCGCCGCTCTGGTGACGGCGATTCTCGCGTTCGTGCCGAGTGTGGGCAAGGAAGATTCGCTTGGGGAGGGGCTGCGCGCGGGTGGCGTGCGCAGTGGCGGCAGCAAGGGACAGAAGCGCCTGCAGCAGGCGCTGGTGGTCACCCAGGTCGCGGTGTCGTTGGTGCTGCTCACGGGTGCCGGGCTGCTCACGCGCTCGATGCAGAAGCTCGCGGCCACCGATCCTGGGCTCGTCGCACCAAACGTCCTCACGATGGAAGTGCCGGGCGATTTCACGCAGCAGATTGCGCACGCCGATATGGTGGCGCGCTATCAGCGGATGAGCACGGAGCTGAGCACGCTGCCGGGCGTGGAGCTGGTGGGCATCGGCAGCGTGATGCCACTGCGGAGCTCGGGCTTCGTGCTCGAGCTCGCCGTCGAGGGGCGCGCGCCGATTGCGGGCGAGGCGCCGCCGAACGGCGAGTATCGCACGGCGGACCCTGGCTACTTCCGCGCGGCGGGCATTCCGTTGCTGAAGGGTCGCGAGTTCGCGGCCACGGATGATCGCGCGTCATCAATGGTGGTAATCATCAATCAGACGCTGGCCGATCGCATCTTCCCTGACGTGGATCCGGTGGGACGCCGCATCGCGTGGACGGGCGACGTGCTGCGGTTCATCGGTGTGTCGGGCGATTGGCGCACCGTCGTGGGCGTGGTGGGCAACACGAAGGACGGCGGGCTCGATGCTGCGCCGATCCCTGCGGTGTTCTTGCCGTTCGCGCAGAGCGACTTTCCGTTTGGCGGGCTCGTGGTTCGGGCCGGCGTGGATCCGGCGGGCATCGCGACGGCGGCGCGCGCGATCATCCGCAGCATCGATCCCACGCAGCCCGTGGAAAACGTGATGACGGTGGACGAGATCCGCGACGAGAGCGTGGGACCGCGGCGGTTGAACGCGCTGTTGCTGGGTTCGTTCAGTCTCCTCGCGCTGGTGATTGCTGCGATTGGCATTGGTGCGGTGCTCGCGTTCTCGGTGAGCGTGCGCACGGGCGAAATTGGGATCCGGATGAGTCTTGGTGCCGCGCCGGGCCGCGTGCGCGCGATGATCCTCGGCGAGGGCGGACGGTTGGTGATCATCGGGTTGGTGCTCGGCGTGGGCGGATCGCTATTGCTCTCGCGGTCGATGCAGTCGTTGCTGTTTGGCGTCGAACCGACGGATCCTGCGACGATTGCCGCCGTGGTGGCGACGTTGGCGGCGATCGGCGTGGCGGCGTGTTGGTTGCCGGCGGTGCGCGCGAGCCGCGTGGAGC
>CAYPYY010000011.1:9382-12060 GCA_964414995.1 uncultured Gemmatimonas sp. | reverse complement strand
TTGCATTGCAAGCCTGCACCACCAGCTCACCGGAGCAGCTCGCGCGCACGAACGCTGACAGCGCCGCCGTGCACGCGCGACTCGCGGAGTACGCGGCTGCCTCCGCGGCGGTGGACGCCGATCGGAGCGCCGCGCTGTTCGCAGCGCGGGGGGTCCTCTTCGAGCCCGGCATTCCGCCCATCGTCTCGCCCGACTCGATTCGCGCCTTCATCAAGTCGTTCCCCGGCGTCGAGGTGGACTCGGCGATGCTGCGTGCGGACGAGATCTCGGTCCACGACGGTATGGCGATGGTGTGGGGCACGTACTTCGAGCGCCTGCGGTTCCCGGGGCAGCCGGAGAGTGCGCAGCACGGGCGGTTCGTGATGCAGTGGACGCGCGGCGCGGAGGGGGCGTGGTTGATTGAGCGCTACTACCGCGTGCCGCTGCCGCCGACGTGGGTGGATCGGCCCTAGACCACCGCGATCCACCCCATCGCGCCACGCTCGGCCATCCGCGCCTGATGCGGGTGGAACATATACCGCCCCGCCTCCGCGAATCGCATCTCCAGCACCGCGCGCTCACCAAGCGTGAGCGACACCACGTCCGTGTGTTCGTCAGGCGTGGCGCGCGTGCCCGACCGGAACACATCGAAGGTCTGCGCGTGCAGGTGGAACGTCGCCACCGGCTCGTCGGGCACGAGGTTGAGCACATAGAGCCGCACGAGCTCGCCGCGCGCGACCTTGACTGGATGGCGCGCAAAGAATCCCGCGCTGCCGTTCCATCCGTAGAGCTCGGATCGCCCATCGCCGTTGGTGTCGAACCCGCCGAGCACGAGCACACGCTCGACTGCCGCGGCGCGCGGAGTGCGTGGGTCCACGATCAGTGCGCCGTAGAGCCCGCGGCCGAGGTGCTGCGCGGCGGGCAGCACGTCGCAGTGGTAGGGATACAAGCCCGCAGGCCGCGGCGCGAATTCGTACTTGCGCTCTCCGCCCGCCGGAATCGGCTCCCAACCGTCCGCGGTGGGCGAGTGCGCACCGTGCGTGTGCAGGTTGTGCGGGTGTCCGGTGAGGTTGCGCACCGTGAGCGCGAGCGTGTCGCCCTCGGTGACGCGGAGAATCGGGCCGGGAATGCTGCCGTCGAACGTCCACGCATCGAGCGTGACACCCTGCGCCACCTCAACCGGTCGCTGCGTGATGGTGATCGTTCGTTCGACTCGCCCGCGCGCGGCCACCGGTGGAATCGTCACAGCATCGAGCGCGGTGGGACCGAGGGCCGCTGGCGGCTCCACACTGTGCCCGTAGGGTCCGTGAAGAGCCGTGACGCTGTCGGCCGCAGCTCCGAAGAGCGTGTCGGAGTGCATCGCGTCCGTCGCCCGCGGGAGTAGGAGTCTCGAGAGCGCGACCGCCCCCGCCGCGCCGGCCGCGCCGAAGAGCCACTCCCGACGCGTCGGCATTACATCGCGCTGAACAGCGTGGCGATGACGATCATCAGACCCGTCCACGCCGCCACGATTGCTCCGAGCACGCGCGCGGTGCGCTTGAGCGGCGCCGCGTTCTGCCCTGCTCGCGCACGCACCCGACCGAGCACTACGCACAACACAATCAACACGAGTGCCGCACCGACGCGGCCGAGCGAGAACGGGAACATCGCCTGCACGCGCGCCAAGCGGGGGGCGGGGCCAGGCGTGGCAGTCTCAGCGTACACCGCGAGCACCGAGTCCACGATGGTCGGCATCGCGGTATCGCTGACGGCATCGCGCACGCGGGCGAACTCACCCACCGCTGGCAACGCCGGCGCCGTGGCCGCGTCGGGCATCGTGGGCTGTGGCGGCGGCACGGGCTGTGTCTTCCAGTCGGGATAGCTGGGGTTTCGCAGTCGCCAGATGCGCATCGCCAACGACACGGTGAGCGTGATGTCGTTCTGCTGCCCGCGCGCGTTGCTGCCGTTGCAGCGCAGCGAGGCCGGCGCGAGCGTGGTGCCGTCGGCGTGGCGTTCGATGCAGTTGTCCTTGCTCATCGGCCCGCCGACCGTGATATCCGCGCGGCCGCTCTTGCTGATGCGATTCTCGCGCACACGGTTGTCGAGCGCCGGCCAGAAGTTGGCATCGGCCAGCGGCGCCACCACGACGCCGTGCCCCGCGTGGTGCACGATCACGTTGTGTTCCACGAGGTTCTGCCGTCCGCCGCCGAGTACGACGCCGTTGCCCCAAGCCAGGGGCGAGAGACCCTTGCCCGGTGCGGTGCGACTGTTGTTGTCGTAGACGAGGTTGTGCCGGATGGTGGTCGCGCGCTGCGGCGGGTAGAGCTCGGTGTCGAGCGTGTTGGGCACCAGCCCGCCGCGATTGTGCCGCCAAACGGAGTTCAGGATGTAGAGATCGCCGCCCGCGTTCGTCCCCGAGTAGCCGACGGCGTTGTGCTCGCTGGTCACCCGACGGATGACGGCCTGACAGGGAAAGCACTGGCCGATGTAGAAGCCCGCATCCGGCGAGCCGCTCGCGTACGAATCCTCGAGCAGGCCGTCCTTGGAATCGAATGCGTAGATGCCGTAGTCGCCGTTGTTGTACGCGGTGAGGTAGCGGCCACGGTACCCGGTGACACCGGTCCAGAAGAATCCATTGAGCGTCGCGTTGCGCGCCGTGAGGTTCTCCAGTGCGACGCCATCGGCGAGCACGTTGAACCCGTTGGGCCGAATGAACTCGC
>CAYPYY010000011.1:3150-9282 GCA_964414995.1 uncultured Gemmatimonas sp. | reverse complement strand
TCCAGTGCGACGCCATCGGCGAGCACGTTGAACCCGTTGGGCCGAATGAACTCGCCATCAACGATCGTCGTGTTGCGGTCGAGCCCGCGGATGACCAGCGATGGCGTGGTGACGGTGATCTCTTCCTTATAGATGCCCGGCCCAACAAGGATGAGATCGCCCGGCGCGGCCGCATCCACCGCGCCCTGAATGGTCGCGTGTTGCTCGGGTACGCGGCGCACGGTGCCGCTCGCGGTCTCCGACACGGGCAGCGTGCCACGCTTGCTCCCCGTGTATTCGGCGTCACCGACCACCACGGCACCCGCCATTCCGAAGCCGTCCTTGGTGCCGTGGTACGAGCAGTAGAACTCGTACACGCCGGCCGCGGCCAGCGTCACCGAGAGTGATCCACCTGGCGCGACCGCTGCTGTGTCCACCGCCGGCCACTTGGTGGGATCCACCGGCACAAGGTTGTGCGCATTGCGACCCGCGTTCGTGAACTTCACGCCCGCGCCCTCAGGGATCCGCACCACGGGGGCGTTATAGGCGTTGTCGAGCATCTTCACCTGCGTGGCGCCCTGTGACACGGGATCGCTGCAGGAGGTGAACGCGCTCAGCGTGAGCGCGAGAACGACGAATCGGCGGAGGGATCGCATAGCGTGCGAATCTCGCGGGTCCCGGGGCCGCTGTCCACTCTCCGCGCGCACGCCGCGCCACGCGACGGATGGCCCTTTAAGTCTGGCAGGTCACGCCGATACTTTCTCTCTATGCCTTGCCCGCACCCGACAAGCGCTCCGCGCGCCGTGCTCTTACTGGCCGCGACGATTTCCGCACTCGGCACCACGCCGCGCGTGGCCGCCGCTCAGAACGGCGAGTGGAACACCGTGCACCAAGCATCCACGTGGGTGAACGCGTTCGCCGAGCAACCGGTCGGCGCGCGCACATCTCTGTGGTTTGACGGCCACTGGCGTCGAATGAACCTCGGCAACGAACCACAACAGTTGCTGCTGCGGCCGGGCGTGCTGTTCGCGCTGTCGGAACGCGTGCGCCTGGGCGCGGGATACACGTACGTGGCGACCGCGCCGTACGGAGAGTCACCCGCCCCCGCGCCCACGCGCGAGCACCGGGCGTGGCAGCACGTCCAGGTCGGTGCACGCGCTGGCGAAACTGCGTTATCGCTGCGGCTGCGTTGGGAGCAACGCTGGCTTGCACCCGTCAGCGGCGGCGAGACGCAGGACTTCCGCTACTTCCAACGGGCGCGAGTCCTCGTCCGCGCGCAACGTCCGCTTGCGGGCTGGCGTCTCGAAACCGGACCGGTGGGACTGTACGCGTTCAACGAGTACTTCCTGCCCGTGGGCCATCTCGACGGCGACCAGTACCGCATCCAGAACCGGGCCAGCGTGGGGCTCGCCCTGCCGATCACTCCCACGCAGCGCGTGGACGTCGGCTATATGAACCTCTACAACCGCATCCCGCAGCGGAGCACGCGCGAGCTCAACCACACGCTCACGCTCGGCTGGGTGTACACCGGCACGCGACCTTGACGCCAGAGCGGCGGGCGGTACGTTCGGGCGACCCGAGAACCCCTCCCGCCGATGTCTACCCGCCCCGATGCGCCGGCATCGGCATCGCCTGCCCTGCTCTCCGTTCGGAATCTCGAGGTCGTCTATAGCGACGTGATCCTCGTGCTGCGCGGCGTGTCGCTGGAAGTCGCGCCCGGGTCGATCGTTGCGCTACTCGGGGCCAACGGTGCGGGCAAGACCACGGTGCTGCGCGCCATCACGGGGCTGCTGCCGCTCCATCGCGGACGGGCGACAAAGGGAACGATCACACTCGATGGCGCGCCGATTCACGACGAGACGGCGCCGAGCATCGTGCGACGCGGGCTGGCCCAGGTGATGGAAGGGCGCCGCATCTTCTCCGACCTCACGGTGGACGAGAACCTGCGCGCAGGTGGCTTCACCTGCCGCAACGCGGCCGCGCTCAACGAGGGACTCGAGCGCGCCTACTCGCTGTTCCCGGCCATCAAGGACCGCCGCGACCAGCTCGCTGGCTATCTCTCGGGTGGTGAACAGCAGATGGTCGCCATCGGACGCGCGCTGATGTCGTCACCGCGCATCCTGCTGCTCGACGAACCCTCGCTGGGTCTCGCGCCGATCATCGTCGGACAGATCCGCGACCTCATCCTGCAGATCCACGAGGCCGGCACCGCGGTGCTGCTCGTCGAGCAGAACGCGTCGATGGCGCTGGGCATCGCGCACACGGGCTACATCCTCGAACACGGCAAGATCGTGCGCGACGGGTCGGCAACCGAGCTCGCCAAGGACAAGGACGTGCAGGAGTTCTACTTGGGCGGCGGCAGCGAACGCAGCTATCGCGACGTGAAGACGTACCGGCGGCGCAAACGGTGGAGCGCGTGAGCGAAGCGCCGCTGCTCTCGGTGGAGCACATCACGCTGCGCTTCGGCGGCGTGACGGCGCTCTCGGACGTGTCGTTCGACGTGCAGCGTGGCGAGCTCTTCGCCATCATCGGTCCGAACGGCGCGGGCAAGTCGTCGATCTTCAACTGCCTGAACGGTGTGTATCGCCCGCAGGAGGGCACGATCCGCCTGAACGGCGAGCGCATCAGCGGGCGTCGCCCCGTCGCCATCGCGCGACTTGGCATCGCACGGACGTTTCAGAACCTCGGCTTGTTCAGCACGCTCACCGTGCTCGACAACCTGATGCTCGGGCGGCATCACCTGATGCACACGGGGTTCCTGGCCGGTGCGCTGTGGTTCGGCAAGGCGCGCAACGAAGAGATCGCCCATCGGCCGCGCTGCGAACAGATCATCGAGCTGCTGGAGCTGGAGTCGTATCGCTTCAAGCCGGTTGCGCTGCTGCCCTACGGTGTGCGCAAGCGCGTCGAGGTGGCCCGCGCCTTGGCGATGGAACCGACGGTCCTTCTATTAGATGAGCCAGCGGCCGGAATGAACCTCGAGGAGAGCGAGGATATGGCCCGCTACATCCGCGAGATCAACGAGGAGTGGAAGATCACCGTGCTGCTCGTCGAACACGACCTGCAGATGGTGATGGACCTCGCCCACCGCGTGCTGGCGATGGACTTCGGCAAGGTGCTCGCCGTCGGATCGCCGGCGGACGTTCGCGCCAACAGCGAAGTCGTACGCGCCTACGTGGGAGCCGAGGCGTGAGCGCGGTCGCTCCGCCAGTGAATGCCGGCGTGCGCACGCTGCCACAGCGCGTGCTGCATTGGGCGGAGTCCACACCGGACCGCGTGGCGCTGCGTCACAAGAAGTACGGGCTCTGGCGCGAGTTCACCTGGCTCGAGTACGCTGCCTCCTGCGCGCACGCCGGGCTGGGCTTGCTTGAACTCGGCGTGCAACCCGGCGATCGCGTGGCGATCATCGGCGAGAATCGCCCCGAGTGGGTGTTCGCGGACCTCGGCATTCAGGGCATCGGGGCGATCGTGGTTGGCGTGTATGCCACGAGCCCCGCGGAAGAAGTGCAGTACGTGCTCGAGCACTCGGGCAGCGTGGTCGTGATTGTCGAGGACGAGGAGCAGCTCGACAAGGTGCTCGCTACGCGCGAGCGGCTGCCGGCGGTGCGGCATATCGTGCTGATGGAGCCGCGCGGCGCGGCGCACGTGCTCGCCGAAGGGCACGCCATTACGTTCGATGCGCTGCTGGCCAAGGGCCGCGCGCGCGCCGAGGGTACTGGGCACAGCCATACCCTCGAACGCGTCGCCCCAGAGTTCGTGGAGCGCGTGGGGACACTCGAGCCCGACGCCGTGGCGGTTCTCGTCTATACGTCCGGTACGACGGGTCCGCCGAAGGGTGCGATGCTTACGCACGCCAATCTGCACACGGCCTGTCTGGCGTTGCCGATGGAACTCGAGGTCACCGCCGAGGACGAGCTGCTTTCGTACCTGCCGCTCTGTCACATCGCCGAACGGCTGTTCTCGATTATCGCGCCGCTGGAGATGGGTGCGCGCGTGAGCTTCGGCGGTGGCGCCGACGACTTGGTGGCGGACCTCCGCGAAGTGCAGCCGACAATCTTCTTCGGCGTGCCGCGGGTGTGGGAGAAGATGCTCGCCAGCATTGATATCCGGATGGCGGACGCGAGCTGGCTCAAGCGCAGGAACTTCGATTTCTGGATGCGGATCGGGCGGCAGCTCGCGCGCAAGCGGATCGACCGCGTGCCCCTCACCGCGCTCGACCGCGTGATGGAGGCCATCGGGTGGTTCCTGCTCTATCGTCCACTGCGTGAGCGGCTGGGGATGGCCCGCGTGCGCGCGGCCGGCAGCGGCGCCGCTCCCGTGGCACCGCAGGTTATCGAGACGCTGTGGTCGTTAGGCATTCGGATTCGCGAAGGCTACGGACAGACCGAGGGCACGGGCCTCGCTACGTTCACGCCCGCCGACGATGTGCGCCCTGGCTACGTGGGCACCGCCTACGACGGCATCGAGCTCAAGATCGCCGAGGACGGCGAGATCCTCCTGCGTGGCGACTGCGTGTTCAAGGGCTACTACCGCAATGAAGCCGCCACGCGCGACACCGTGGACCCCGACGGCTGGCTGCACACCGGCGATGTCGGCGAGCTCACCAGCGACGGCTTCCTCAGGATCACCGACCGCAAGAAGGATCTCATCATCACGGCGGGCGGAAAGAATATCTCGCCGTCGTGGATCGAGAACTCGCTCAAGGTGTCGCCGTATCTGCGCGAAGCGATCGTCATCGGCGATCGCCGCAAGTACTGCGTCGCCCTGCTGGGCATCGAGTTCGACACCGTGGCCGACTGGGCCACGCGGCGGCGCATCTCGTTCACCACGTACGAGGACCTGAGCCAGCGGCCCGAGGTGCGCGAGCTTCTCGCCGCGTGGGTGGACGAAGTGAACGCGAACCTCGCACCCGTGGAGCAGATCAAGCGATTCGCGATGCTGCCCAAGGCACTGGATCACGAGGAGGGCGAGCTCACCGCCACGCAGAAGGTGAAGCGCCGCGCCATCGAGAAGGCCTTCGCGCCGCTGATCGAGGACCTCTATAGATGAGCGACTTCATCCAGTTCCTCGTCGCGGGACTCGCGCTCGGGTCCATCTACTCGCTGGTCTGCCTCGGCTTCGTCGTCGTGTACCGCGCCACCGGCGTGCTCAACTTCGCGCAGGGCAGTCTGGTGGTGCTGGGCGCATTCCTCACGCACGAGTTCGCCGTGCGGCAGGCGCTGCCCTTTGCGGTCGCGGTGCTGCTCGCCACGCTGCTGGTCGCGCTCGTTGGTGTCGCGCTCGAACGGCTGATCTTCCGGCCGATGGTCGGCCAACCCACGTTCGCGATGATCCTCATCACGCTCGGCGTGGTGTTTGTGCTCGACCAGATCTCCGCGGCACGCTGGGGCTACGACGTCCTGCTGCTCGGCGATCCCTGGGGCGTGGATACGATCGCCGTTGCGGGCGCGAGCGTGAAGGTGGCCGACCTGTGGACGATGGGCGCAGCGGGCTTCGCACTCCTCTCGCTGTTCTTGCTCTTCCAACGCTCGACGCTCGGCATCGCGATGCGCGCCGGTGCGGCAGATCCCGAGGCCGCGCTCGCGCACGGCATCAGCCCGCAGGCAATCCACGGACTCTCGTGGGCGATTGCTGGCGCGGTGGCCGCGCTCGCGGGCGTGTTCCTCTCGGCGGGCCCCAAAGGCGTGGACCTCTCGCTCGGACTCGTCGCCTTCCGCGCGTTTCCCGCGATGATCCTCGGCGGACTCGACTCCGCCGAGGGCGCCGTCGCGGGCGGACTGTTGATCGGGCTGATTGAGGTGTTCTCCGCCGCGTACCTGGTGCCGAACTTCCCTGCCCTCGGCGCGAACTTCCACGTTGTGATGCCCTACGTGGTGATGGTCGCGATTCTTGTGGTGCGGCCCTACGGCTTGTTCGGCCGCGAAGAGGTGCGCCGCGCGTGAGCCCTCGACTGCGCAACACCCGCATCAGCACGGAGTACGCACACGACCTCGTGCTGTGGCGCTCGTGGTGGGCGCGCAGTGGCGTGGTGCTGATTGTCACGCTGTTCGCGGTGACGCCGTTCGTGGTGGGCAACTATTGGACAACGGTGCTCATCTACGCCGGCATTGCCGCGGTGGGCACGCTGGGCCTCAACCTGCTCACGGGATTCACCGG
>CAYPYY010000011.1:0-3050 GCA_964414995.1 uncultured Gemmatimonas sp. | reverse complement strand
GAAGTCATCGGCGTCAGTCTCGTGCAGTACAAGGTCGGCGCGTTCGTGGTCTCGAGCGCCTACGCGGCCTGCGCCGGCGCGATGTACGCGTCGTATGCGCGCTACGTGAGTCCGCTGGACTTCACGCTGTTTCTCTCGATCCAGTACATCGCGATGATGGTGGTGGGCGGCGTGGGCAGCGTGGCGGGCTCGGTCATCGGCGCACTGTTTCTGACTGCGCTGCCGCGGCTGATTGAATCCGCCAGCGGGTCATTGCCCTTCGTCGCGCAATCCGGTGGCAGCGGGGGCATCACGGTGTTCTCGCTGAACCAAGCCTTGTTCGGCGTGCTGATCATCGTCTTCCTGCTCGCGGAGCCGCTGGGCATCATCGAGCTCTGGCGGCGGCTCAAGCGCTACTTTCTCGCGTGGCCGTTCTCGTACTGATAAGTCTGCCCCACTCTGTTCGCTCGTACTGAAGCCTTTCCCTACCCTGTTCGGAGGTGTGGTATGTTCGCGCGCCATTCTCGACTGCTGCTCTCACTTTCGATCGGACTGGCCGGCGCCTGCGGCGAGGCGGCCAAGCCCACGCCGGGCGTGGTGGGCGACACCATCACCGTTGGTGTCATTGTGCCGCTGAGCGATGCGGTGGCCGTCATTGGTGCGCCGATGTCGGCCGGCGTGCAGATGTGGGCGGATGCGCTGAATGCGCGCGGCGGCATCGGCGGGCGCTATCACGTGAAGGTGGTGGTCGAGGACCAGACCTACGCCAACCCGTCCACCAGCGCGCAGAAGTACCAGAAGGTCAAGGACCAGGTCGCGATGTTTGCCGTCGTGGTCGGCACGGACCACGTGAACACCCTGCTGCCGTTGCTCAGCGAAGACAGCGTCGTCGTGACGCCGGCGACGTTCGACTCCGAGTGGGTGCGCGAGCCGTTCCTGCTCCCCTACGGCAGCACCTACCAGCTGAACGCCTACAACGGCATCGCCTACTACGTCGAGGAAGGTGGCGGCAAGGGCAAGAACGTCTGCGCGATGGCACTCGCCACTGGTTACGGCGACGCCGGACTCGAGGGCGCGACGATGGCCGCCGAGAAGCTCGGGTTCCAGCTCGCCGCCACCGTGCGCTATAAGCAGGACGACCAAGACTACGTCGCGCCGATCACGCAGCTGCGCAATGCCAAGTGCGACGCGGTCTTCCTCGTCTCGCTGCCGTCGAACACCGGCCGTATCCTCGGCACCGCGGCCCAGGCGCGCTTTGCGCCGCGGTGGATCTCGCTTTCGCCAGGCTGGCACGGTGCGTTGCTGCAGTCGCCGCTCAAGGACTATCTCGCCGCGCGGCTGTGGATCGCCTTCGACGGCGCCGAGTGGGGCGATACCACCGTGGCGGGAATGCGCACGCTGATGAGCGACCTCGCGCAGTATCGCCCGGACCAGAAGCCGGACCTCTACTTCCTCGCCGGACACGCGATGGGACTCGGCGCCGAGGCGCTGCTCACCAAGGCCGTTGAACTCGGCGACCTCTCGCGGGGAGGCATCGTGCGTGCCAACCACGCGTTGGGCACGTTCGACTACCGCGGGCTGCTGGGCACGTACACCTACGGCGCGCCAGAAACGCGCGAGCCCCCGCGGATCGCCAACATCTTCCGCCCCGATCCGGCTAATCCGATGGGGCTGACGGCGGTCCGCAAGGGCTACTCACACCCCGGCGCAGCCGAGGTGACCTTCACGCGCACGCAGCGGTAGCGCGCGTCAGCGCACGCCGAGCTCCGACTTGGCGCCGGTACCGTGGGCGATGAGTTCCATCACGCCGCCCTCGGTACCGTCGCCGCCGCTGGCGCGGTACTTCACCCAACCGCCCGGCACCTGGTCGGTGAGCCACCACTCCTGACGCCCGCCGGCACCACCAAAGCGCACGAGCCGCGCGCTGAACGTGCCCGCCGGCGTCCGCACGGATTCCGTGCCCACCGTCGCGCCCGCCACGCTCTCACGCGTCGGGCGCGTGCCGAAGGTTCCGAGCGTGCTCACCGTCGTCATATTCTCGGGCACCATCATCTCGTTCGGCTCACGGTCGCCCGGCATCTTGCCGCGCATCCGCACGATTTGCTGCACGCCGTCGCCGATCTTCTTGAACAGGCCCTCGAGAATCACCGTGTCGGCCATCGCGCGATTGCCATCGCGATACGTGTTGATGGTCTTGATGCGCCACCACTCGCCGCCGTCCTCGGTCGTGGCGAGGAAGGCGCGCTCGATGATCTGCTTCTCGTCGCTGCCGTCACCGCGCATCTCCCAGCGCGTCCACTGGCCCGGCTGATACGGCCCGTCGAACGCGCTCGCGCCCGACGAATACATCATCCCGAACAACCCGTGGATGTAGAGCCACGAGGCGTCGGCCGTCCACTGGCCCGGCATCATCCGGCCACCCATCCCGGCGCGACCCATCGCGTTGCCGAGCGACTCGATGGCGCCAGCCACGGCGCGCGCATCGGCACTCGTCACGCCCGCACCGCCGAAGATGCTCGCAAAGCGCTCGCGACGGGCATCGACGGCTTCAGTCTCGGGCGCGGTCAGCCCCGCGCGATCGCCGTACGCATAGATGCGCTCCAGCCGCGTGCGCAGCCGCGTGTACTGCGGCACCGTGAGATTCCCCGCCGCAACCGCGTCGGCCGTGGCGCGATCGGTGATGGCCTTCTTCTCCTTCTCGATGTCGGCTTCACTGTTCGCTCCGCAACGCGCACGAATGCCGGCGCGCGCGGCTAGCCCGCCGAGCCGGCTGCCAGACACCGAGCCCGCGGCCTCAAAGGCCGTCTTGCACTCGCGGAACTTGCGGATCTTCTCGTCCACTTCACGGATCCGCGGCTCGGCGGCCGTCAGCGCCTCCTTCTCGCGGTCGTGCGCGGTCACCCAGCGGTCAAGAAGGTCGGTGGTCAGGGGCTCAGCTTGCGCGGCCAGCGAGGCCGGTGCGAGCAGGAGTGCCGTGACCACGAGGGCGGAACGGATGGTACGCATTGCGACAGCTCTGGTTGGGGGTGCATCTACATTGCGATACAAGTCCGGCGCGCGATAGTCCACGC